>JBDSBT010000247.1:0-7021 GCA_039921425.1 Gemmatimonadaceae bacterium
ACGAAGCGGATCGAATGCTCGACATGGGATTCGCGCCACAGCTGAATCGGATTGTCGCAGAAGTACCGCGCTTCCGGCAGACTTTGCTGTTCAGCGCGACCATGCCGCCGGAAGTCGAGGCACTCGCCCGAAAGTATCTGAGAAAGCCGATCGTCGTTCAGGTGGGTCGGAGGTCAGCGGCTGCAAGCACCGTAACTCACGCCGTCTATCCAGTCCCGCGCGACCGCAAGACCGAGCTGCTCGCTGAGCTGCTGAAGGAGAAGGGCATGGACTCGGTGTTGATCTTCTCTCGGACAAAGCACGGCGCAGACAAAGTTGTGCGTCATCTCGAGGCGAAAGGAATCAGCTCCACCGCGATGCACGCCGACAAATCGCAGGGTGAGCGAATGAAGGCGTTGCAGGATTTCAAGGACGGCAAGGTTCGCGTGCTCGTCGCGACAGATATAGCGCAGCGAGGCCTCGACGTCTCTGGCATCAGCCACGTCATCAACTACGATGTGCCGCAGCAAGCCGAAGACTACGTGCACCGTATTGGCAGAACGGGCCGCGCTGCCGCTACGGGGGATGCGTTCACCTTCATGGCTCCCGACGAGATCGCGATGGTGCGATCAATCGAACGCGTAATTGGGGAGCCCATTCCGCGTATTTCGGTGCCGGGCTACGACTTCGGATCGAAAGAAGGCGCCGGGGAAGTCACAGAGGTTCGTGCGACACCGGTCTCCATGAATCGGGGCCGCCGCCGCTAGTGCCGCACCCGGCCCAGGCGTGACACGTAAATCGTGTCCGCCGCCCGGCCGCGAGACAGGATCATCGTGAAGTTCGCGGCACCATAGCCGACACCGATTGGAGAGTAGGTAATCGATGTCTTGTTGGTGTCGATGTCCACTCCGTGAGTCGCGGCGAAATCTCTGCTATTGAGAACTTCGTTCGCTGCCCTGATCGACAGCGTCTGGCGAACCGGATCGATGTCGAGGGTCGTTTGAATTCCTCGCGCAATTGCGATGTGCCTCGTTCGCGAAAACATCGATTCTGCCTCAGTCGTTGCGCCGTGGACTTCGATTCGATCGATAAAGGTTCCGGCTTTCGATAGAGTGATGGCCGAAAGAATCCCGGCCAAAGAGATGACGAGTACTATCTCTATCAGGGTGAAGCCGCGTTGATGGGCCATTGTGCGTCTCCGTTAGTTCTCTCCGGAGATACTCCAAGCCGATGCGAGACGGGGAATCTCTTTCCCGCGCGAGTAATTCTTCTCTCGTCTCCGGGCGGCCGTAGGGTTATTTGGCGGATGAGAGATTGTGGAACAACTCACTCGGCGTTAGCTCTCTCACGATGAAAATCTCAATCGAATACTGCACGCTTTGAAACTACGAACCCCGAGCCACCGGTCTGGCGGCTGAGATTCGAAAAGAGTACCCCGGGGCTGAATTCGAATTGATTCCCTCGAAGGGGGGACGTTTTGAAGTATCCCGCGATGGGGTTCCGGTGTATCAGAAGTCGAAAACCGGACGCCACGCAAAGCCAGGAGAGGTCCTCGGCCTGCTGGCAAAAGACGGAAGTTGATTTTCGGCGTCCACAGTTCCTGACAAAGCTGTCCCAAAACATGGACACTCGACGGGCGATACGGCTTTATCGAGAGTCATAAAGCCGTGTATAGCATAGACTTATCCTAATTGGCACCGCTGGCACCCCTGATGCAATTACTATCCCCATGACAATTCTTTCGTTCTCGCGGGAAGCCTCGGGAAAGATCAATAGATGGGGGTTCGCTCTCCTCGCCGCGGGGATCCTTGCGGCGGGGAGGCCAGCGAATGCGCAGATACCGACGGGGTTCCCGTCGCGCCTTCCTGGGCTCCCGCAGCGTCAGTGGAAAGCGCCGGTGGTTCCCCCCGAATACCGGCCACCCGCTGGCATGTGCCGAATCTGGATCGATGGCGTTCAGCCTTCGCGTCAGCCGGCACCGACCGACTGTGTGACAGCCGTAAAGAACAAGCCGGTCAATGGTTCGGTAATATTCGGCGACGACGTGCCCAAGAGTGGAGACGACAAGCCAAAAAAGGAAAAGTCGAAGAAGGACGGAGACTCGTCCTCTGACTCATAAGGAGAAGCAACGATGAAACGTTTAGCATATGTACTCAGTCTCGTCGCAGCGACCGCGATGGCAGCGGCACCGCTTGCGGCACAGAGCAGTGGCAATGGCCCATGGTGGGATCCAGGCCGCACACAGCCAGAGACCAGCGGTCGCCATGGCACCGTGTACGGCGGCCATCAGAACGGAAGCGTTCACGGTCAGCAAAACCAGCAGGCCGATGGTGTCTGGCGTGCGTACTCGCGCGACAGAAATGGCAATACGGTCTACATGCGCACGCGCTATGACTCGAATGGCAATCTCGTTCGCGAATACGCGACGCGAAATATCATCGGCCGTTACAGCGTCATCGACCGTCAGGTGCTGAGCAACAACAACGGCGACAACGGTCAGTACGGCCACCAGCGCGGTACGTATGACACGCGAGGTACCTATGACAGGCGCCGCAACGACGATCGCAACGACCGCTGGGACCAGAACAACGGTCACGACAATGGCAAGCACAACGGCCGTTACAAGAACAAGAACAAGAACAGGGGTCGCGGCAACGACCGTGACGACTACGACAGGTAGTTCCGATAGTCGTTAAGTAGAAAGCCCCGGGTGGAATGATTCCACCCGGGGCTCTTTTTATGCAACTTGCTCAGCAATGCGAACCGTCCGCGACCAGTTCCTCCCGCCTGATCACTCCGCCTTCGTCGCAGCGGAGCCGCCGACAGGGCGCGTTATCGTCATCGCCCCGACACGGGCGGCATGCGAGACAATCGAGCTCGCGCTCGGACTGCACATCGAGACGGTCCTCGAGCAGCAGCACGGCGATGAGATTCGCCGTCTCGCGGCAGCGAAAAAAGGTTTCGGCATAGTCGCAGGCACCGGAACTGGCAAGACGCTCTCAGTGCGACCAATGGCGGAGACCATTCTCGGAACCAAGGACCTTCGCGTTGGAGTGGTGAACCGGGAGCGGGAAGCGACCCCCGAGACTCCCACATGGAACGTCATCATCGTCACCACCGGCATTGCGCGACGCTGGTTCCAGGACGGTGACATTCTCAGGTCTGACACGCTAATCGTCGACGAGATCCACCAGACGTCTGCCGAGCTCG
The DNA here is from genome assembly GCA_039921425.1 of Gemmatimonadaceae bacterium. Lineage (GTDB taxonomy): Bacteria > Gemmatimonadota > Gemmatimonadetes > Gemmatimonadales > Gemmatimonadaceae > UBA4720. The sequence continues at coordinate 3,190 of JBDSBT010000247.1, forward strand.
AGCTGTGTCTCGCGCTTGGGAAACGCGTCGGGTGCCGGTTCATCTGGCTGTCCGCGACGGTCGATCCGACCTTCTACGCGAATTATCTCGAAGCTGCGGAAGTCCTTCAGAGCTACGCATTCGATCCGGCGCGCGCCGCCGACGTCAAAGTCATTCGAAAGGACCCGCAGGAATTTCTCGACGACCGTTTTCTCCTGAAAGTCATCAAGGAAAAACGCGGCGTAGGAATGTTCCTGCCGACTCGCGCTGGTGTTGAGCAGGCCGCCGAGCAGGTGTCAGCGCAGTATCCGAAGATCAACACCGCTTACTATCACGGCGGCGAACCCATTCGGGTTATCCGGCCATTTCTGGAAGGCGGGGGAAAAAAACCATACTTCCTCGCGATGACGGCGGCAGGACAAAGCGCCCTCAACGTCAAAGGGCTCGACACGGTCGTCATCGATGACTCCCGCTTTGGCAACATCATCGAGCGTGGCCGAAATGTCCTCACTCGCATGCACTTGGGCGCCAATGAAATTCTTCAGATGGCGGGCCGTGTACACGGACGAGTCGAAGGCGGGCGAGTTTTCATTCTCTCCGACCGTGACATTCAATTCGGGGCGCTGAAGCCAACGGCTCCGGAATTTCAGCTCGCTGGCGATTCAGAGCGAGTCGCAATGACATGTGCCGATCTCGGCGTCGATGCGGCATCGCTCGACCTGCCGGTGCCGCTCGACCGAATAGCGTACAAGCGATCGGTCGCGCTACTCGAGAAGCGCGGTATCGTTGAGAACGGAAGGCTCTCGAACTACGGAAAGTCCGTGGAGGCGTTGCCCGTCGATCGGCCGTGGGCAGAGCTTCTCGTGAACGCCGACGACGAGCTTGTTCCGTATCTCGCCGTGATGAGCTCCGTCGAATCACTGCACAGGATGACGCGCGAAGAACGCGACCTTGGCGGATTGCTCGTATCGGGAAGCGATCATCTCACAGCTTACAATCTTTATGCTGAAGCATTCTCGCGTTGCGGGTATGTAGGCGAGGTGTATGGATTGCCTCGCCAGCTTTTCACCGAAGCGATCGGGGAGTGGGCGGAGCGCCGCGGCGTTCTCGTGAAAGCGATCGAAGATGCAGCGCTGGGAATGGCGAGTGTCTTTCGCGGTCTCGGTCTTCCGGTGCCGAATCGCATGCCGCTCGCCCGCGATCACATCCAGCGGAAGTTCTCGGAGCTGCTCTCGAGGTTCATGCCGTTCCATCTCGTCATCGACGAGGAGACGTCGGATGGTCACGAGGCGCGCGTTTCCAAGAGGAGCGTGGTCGGAAGCTGGGGTGCGATCGCTGGAGAGCTCCGTTATTTCTCCGATCGCTCTGGAAACGCGCGAGCTGGAATCGAAGGCACGCAGGTGCCCATGCACCTCATTCGCAGATACGCCACTCGCGGAGTATCGGAGATTGCCTACGATGCAAAGCGGAAAGGCGGACAGCTGGTAATTCAGCGCACGCTGGAATACTTCGGATTCGAGCTCGAGAGAGAGACAGAGGTAATCGAAGAATTTCCACCGGAGCTGGCACAGCGGGCGATCCATGCACTGGCAGACGCACTCGCCAAAGGCCAGGTTCGTCACGCATCGGTGAAGAGAAATCGCGCGGCTATCGATGAGATTCGGCAGACTTACAGGCGGTCTGGCGGAGAAACGGCTCGGCTGACTTTAGCCGATCTCGCGTCGTGGTACGAGAAGCAACTCGGCGAAATCACGTCGACGAACGACCTGCGAAATGCGCGACTCATTCTCGACCGCGAAGAGTTCGTGCCGAGGGTGGTGAGAGAGCGGTACGCCCAGCTGCCGGATTCGGTGGTGATTCGCGATCGCGAAATCGACATCGATTACGATGTCGAAGACGAAGGCGGGCAAAATTTGGCTGTCGCTCGGCTTCGTCTGCCAGAGAAACTCGCCCGTGGGTTGAGCCAGGTAGAATTGCCGGTTCTTGATCGCCCGCTGCGATTTGTCGTGATTCGTGGCCAGCGCGGTGCTCTCCGTGGTGATTCGCTCGACGAGTTACAGGAGGCCCTCGACAGGCCGTGGTCGCCGGATGAGGTCAACGGAGACAGCATTCACGATGAACATCTATCCTCTGATGAAAATCTTGCTCGCGAGCTTGCGGCCGATCATCGCCAGCGGCCGCACGGAAGAAGTCGCCCGGGAAGAGACCCGCGTGGTGGCGGGAATCGAGGAGACCGATCGAGCGGACCGAAGCGGGGTGGAGGTGGAGGCGGGGGAGGAAAATCACGACGCGGCGGGGGTTCGGGCCGTAAATTTCGGGGACGATGACCACCGATTTCCGCTCGCATTTCACCGCACACCAGAAGGTCGTCCAGGATAGTCTCGACAAGCTCGAGACCGAATCTGAATCGGCGGCTCGCGCGCTCGTCACTGCGCTCGCTGCTGGCAACAAGGTTTTGTCATTCGGCAATGGCGGCAGCTCGGCTGAGGCCAGTCATTTCGCGGAGGAGCTGGTGGGGAGGTTCAGGAAGACGCGGCGGCCGTTTCCGGCGATCTGCCTGACTTCGAATTCCGGTACGGTCACCTGCATCGCAAATGATTTTGGATACGAAGCGCTGTTCGACCGCCAGATCGAGGCTTTTGCCCAGAAGGGCGACATCGCCGTCGCGCTGACTACCAGTGGAAAGTCAAAAAATGTCGTGCGAGCGCTGCATGCGGCGAAAGCCTGCGGTGCCGTGACGATCGCTCTGACGGGCGAGGCCGGTCTCTCAGGTGTTGATGCTGATCATGTAGTTGCGGTTCCGAGCGCTGACTCGGCATACATTCAGGAAGTGCACCTCATGCTGATCCATGTGTGGTGCGAGGCAGTGGACCACGCGCTCGGCGGCGACTAGCTGACGGCGCGGCAGCGAGGGGCACTAGGGCTCGATCGCCTCACTAGTCGGATTAGGCTCGCTCGCGCTCTCCGCGCTCTGGACAGGTTCCCAGCTCGATAGTGCATCTTCCTTGTAGCTGATCCAGCCAGTCGTCTCATCGACGACAAGCTCCACCTCGGTTCCGAATGGCAGGGTCAGATTTGGAACCTCATGACCTGCCGGAAAATCCATCAACACCGGAATGTCGAGGTCGGATACGAGGTCGAGAAGGAAATTCTCGAACTCGTCCTCTTCCGATCGGTCGAGCGAGAGCTGGCCAAAAACAATGCCATTCACGTGCTCCAGCAGGCCCGCAGCGCGGAGGTGAACGAGCCGCTCGTCGGCGACTGACATCGGATCGTAGGTCTCTTCGAGGAAAAGAATCGAGTCGCGGGTGTCGATCTCGTACGATGTCCCAATCGTCTGCTGGACGAGCGAGAGATTTCCTCCGGTCAGGCGGCCGGAAACTCTGCCTGGCTTGATGCCGCGCGCCATGTCGCGCCCCAGCCTGGCGGTGGGCCGAGGGGTCGTCATCGCAGTCAGGAGCGAGGCTGTGCTTGGGTCGCGCGCGATTGGAATCAGGTCGTCAACGGTCGGTCCGTGGAAAACACGAAGACCGGCCTCGCGCATCAGCCAGAGATGAAGGGCAGTGATGTCGGAATAGCCCACGAAGATCTTGGGATTTCGACGAAACACCTCCGGCTCGAGGAATGGAATCATTCGTGTGGCGCCGTAGCCTCCGGTCCCGCCGATGACCGCCTTGATCCTCGGGTCGAGCCACATCCCCATGAAATTTGCGGCGCGTCGCTCGTCCTGCTTTCTGGTGAACCGGCGCAACTCGAGGATGTCGGGGTCGAGGATCACCGAGTACCCGGCCCGCTCGAGTGCTTTCGCACCACGCATCAGCTGCCCTTCGCGCGGGGAGTAAGAGGGCGCGAC
>JBDSBT010000248.1:0-6378 GCA_039921425.1 Gemmatimonadaceae bacterium
CTTGTCGCATGCCGACTGACAGAGACAGGTTAGAGATGCGCCAATAGCGAGCAGACGTGTGGGTCTCATGCCAGATTCTCCATTATGCAGTTCATCCGCAATTTTATTCGGTCGTCAACGATAATCAAAACGCGTCCTGACGACATCCGGGTATCACTTTCGCCGCCAGGAGATCGTGCCGATGAAACGAGCCTTGTTGGTCCGCAGGACCGCATCAGCTGCTGTACTACTGCTGTCTCTCGCTTTCTCCAGAGGACAGGCGCAACAGGCCTCGTCGGGTGATCTCGCTGGACTCGTGGTTGGCGACGGCGACAAACCCGTTGCGGGTGCTACAGTGCACATCGTGCGCCTCGACGGAACTACTGCATCAGATGTAACGAGCGACACAGCTGGAAAATTTGTCCTGCGAGGGATAGTTCCCGGCCTCTATAAGCTGACGGCACGCCGCCTTGGCTTTCGCGAGGCGCAGCTCACGTCATTACGGATCGTGGCCGGTCAAACCGCCAATGTGCGTGTAGCGCTGACTGAGTCGGCCACACAGCTCTCCACAGTCGAAGTGCGAGTTGGCCCCACCGAGATCGATTCGCGTTCCACCGAGATAGCGCAACAAATTCGCGTCGACGACGTGAAGCTTGTTCCCATGGGTCGAGCAGCAACCGATCTCGTTGCCCTCGTCCCTGGAGCCACGAAGGACTTCGTTTATGGCGGCGCGGGCGCCGCCGCAAACAATTATCAGCTCGATGGCATTGCACTGAGCCATCCCGGCACCGGCGGCGATTTCTTCGCCCCGAGCATTGACTGGATCGAGGCGCTCGAAGTGAAGGGCCTCGGAGCCGGAGCGGAGTCCGGCAATTTCCAGGGCGGAATCATCAATGCGATAACGAAGACCGGAACCAACAAGTTACAGGGCGCATTCCGGACCAACTATATATCGCCGTCTCTCACGCTGACGAACATTCTTCCGAACGAGGAAGGCGCTGAGCAAACGATGCGGCGCGAGTTGAGTGGTGAGCTGCGCGGACCGATCATGAAGGACCGCATTCACTTTTTTGTGGGCGGAATTCTTGTTGACCGAAACGTTGAGGTTCCCGATCTGACGACGCTTTCGCCGGACGACTTTCGATCGGTGCAGCAGAATTTTCGCGACGCACGCGGAATCGCGAAAGTGACATTCCTTCCATCGGCGCGCGATCGCATCGACGCGCTTGGAAGCTTCACAAGAGGAACCGTCGAGCACGCTGCCATCACCGGTTTGGACGACCCGTCGGCGTCAACTAAAGTCGCTTCTCCGACTACTGTTTACGAATTCGGGTGGACTCATACTGGGGTCACGAGCTCGCTCAACGCACGCATCGCCGGATTTAACGCCAATGAGTCGCGCCTCGGGTACGCTGGCGACGCAGTCCCGGGAATTCGGGTTTTCCGTCTGGGACGGCAGCCGCTGTTCCAGAACTCCCGTTTCAATGAAAAATTCAAGCCGACCAGCATAGGCGGAAATCTTACATACAATAAGGAGACGTCGTTCGCCGGCGCGTCGAACGAGCTCGTTGTTGGAGCCGATTATCGGCGCGGGACATTTCGTTATACGAGAACACGGAACGGCGGCCTGACGTGGTTTCCATATACCGACCAGACGACAGGTCTGATCGACGTGACGAACGCCAAGTCATGGCCCGATGTTGCGAGCGAATGGGGCGGCGAGATTCATCTCGATTCAGACGTCGAAGACGCAGCTGTATTCGTTCAGGACTATCTCACCCCGATTCCGAGCCTGACCATCAGCGGAGGTGCGCGCGGGGGACGATGGACAGGGTATCTGACCCCCGTCGACACTGCCGGCGGACGTTTTCTCGCGGCGCACGCGCGAGCGATCGATCCTAGAATTGGAATCTCGTGGGACATCAGCGGCAGAAACGATTTTGTAGTCAAGGCGCACTTTGGGCGGTATCACCAGGGAATGAACTCCGTGTTCTTCGACCGAGCGCAGGGCGCTGCGGTCTATAGTAACGAGCGCTTTTATTTACAGGGGCCGCCTCTCACAGACCCTCGCCAGGTTTTCACTCCTGCGGAACGCGACGCGAACCTCAACACGTTCACCGGCTTCTCGCCGAATCCTCTCGAGTCGATTCTCAACGAAGCGGGACGAGTCGAGAACTACCGGCAGCCGTACGTCAACCAGTGGCTGCTGAGTGCTGAAAAGAAATTTGGTCCGCGGTGGAAGGCTGAGGTCTCATACGTGAATCGCGTGAACCGCGACATCGTGGGACTCGTGGACAAAAACCGCGCGTCGAACTACAGCATTTTCAAGAACGTCGCGGTGAGAAACCGTGCAACAAGTGAAACGATCTTCGATGAATTCGGTGGCGATCTGATCCTCCCCCTCGTGTACGTAGCGAACAACGACTTGCGCAATGAGCTGATTCGCCGCCGTGACAACCCGTTTCGTCAAATTCCACCGCCGCCAGGTTACACATTTGCGGACATCGACAGGCTGACCTGGAATCCGGACATCGTCCTCACGACCGTGCCCGGTGCGAAGCGAACATACGATCAGGCTTCAGTCACCGTGCGCACTGAACAGGTCGCATGGAACGGATCACTGTCCGTCACCGCGACCCGTCTGGAAGGGACGATCGGCGGAATCACGGGGTTCGGGACGACTGGGACAACTTTCTCGGCAGGTTCGGGCGTCAGGCCGAACGAAGGAATCAATCTCGAAGGTCGCTTGCCCAATGTTCCTGCTTTTGATGTCAAGCTTTGGCTCAGCGGCAACCTGATCTACAACTTCCGCGGCGGCATTTTCGGGACGTACACGCTCGGCGAGTACATCACTCCCACATTCCAGTTTACTCCAAGGTTCCGCCTTCAGGCGTCGGACAAGACGTTTCTCGCAGACGAGTTGTTCCACGGCGTGCTCGGCCAGTCCATCAACCTAGAACAGCGCGGCGCAAGAAAATATCCGGGACATGGCAACATCGATTTTAGAATCGAACGCGTGTTTGCCAAATCGTTCTCATTCACGGCAGATCTGTTCAACGCTCTCGCGTCTGACGCAATCGTTGAACGCAACCTCACCGTGAATGACGGCGTTACGAACGATCCGACGTCCGTTTTTGGAGCCCCGCGCCGCAGGGTCAATCCCCTGGCCGTCCAGGTTGGCTTACGAGTGGAGTTCTAGAGTCAGGCACGTCAGTTTCAGCGCTACGGCAAGCCGTCGCGTAAGGACATTGACACACACGCGATGCGTGCCGTAGCGTACTCCAACCCTTCCCAACGCTGATGCCAACAAATCGTCGCGACTTCCTCAAGGCCTCGGCCGCAATTGCCGCGGTCACCGGTGCACAAGCCGCATTCGGACAACCACCAGCAGGTGCGATCTACCTTCCTCCACCAGCCTCCGACACCACAATCGACGACCTCGCTCTCGAGGCGTTGAACGCTGCGCAGGCAGCGGGAGCGACATATGCCGACGCGCGGATCGGCAGGTACCGCCGACAGTTCATCGCCACACGCGAGCACAACGTCACGGGAGTCGCGGACAGCGAGTCTTATGGTATCGGTGTTCGCGCTCTGGCTGGCGGATCGTGGGGCTTTGCTTCCACGAACGTGATGACTAAAGACGGAATCACGAAGGCGGCTCAGGAAGCGGTTGGTCTTGCCAAAGCCGCCCGGTCAGTCCAGCGACGACCCGTCATTCTCGCGCCTGTTGCAGCCGTGAAAGGCACGTGGCGCACGCCAGTGATGCGCGACCCAATCGATGTGCCGATCGAGGAAAAGGTCGCGCTACTTCTCGCGGCCAACGAAGCTGCTCTCAAGGTTCCGAAGATCCGCTTCGTAAACTCGGGCCTTCAGCTGCTGAGAGAAGAAAAAACGCTCGCAACCACAGACGGAACTCTCGTCACTCAGACATACGTGCGCGTCGGACCCTCTTTCTCCGCAACGGCGATCGACAACGGAGATTTCCAATCCTACACGGAAGAGCTCGCACCCAGAGGCTCTGGCTGGGAGTACATCGAATCGCTCAACATGCCGGGCAACGCAGAGAAGTGGGCGTCGCTCGCGGCTGAGAAGCTGACGGCGAAATCTGTCGAGGTCGGACGCTACGATCTGATTCTCGATCCGACGAATCTCTGGCTCACGATTCACGAATCGATTGGACATCCGACGGAACTCGATCGCGCGATGGGTTACGAGGCCAACTTCGCGGGCACATCATTCGTTGCGCCGCCGGAGAAAGTCCTCGGCAAACTGCGCTACGGCCAGAACTTCATGAACGTCCAGGGCGACCGGACACAGGAAGGATCGCTATCGCGCACGGCGTGGGATGACGAGGGAGTGCCGGCCGACAAGTGGCTCATCGTAAAGAACGGAATGTTCAACGATTATCAGACCACTCGTGAGCAGGTTGCGTGGATCTCGTCGCTTACCGGTGTGAAGAAATCACATGGATGCTCGTTTGCCGACTCGTGGTCGAGCGTGCAGTTCCAGAGAATGCCGAACGTCTCGCTGCTGCCTGGCGACAAGGATATCTCGCTCAACGATATCGTTGCGGCGACCGACAAGGGGATCGTGGTGAAGAATCGGGGCTCGTGGTCGATCGATCATCAGCGGTTCAACTTTCAGTTCTCCGGCCAGGTTTTCTATGAAGTGAAAGGCGGCAAGATCACAGGAATGCTGAAGGACGTGGCATACCAGAGCCGGACTCCCGATTTCTGGAACAGCATGGACATGATCGGCGGCAAGAACAGCTACTGGCTCGGCGGATCGTTCGGAGACGGCAAGGGCGAGCCTGCACAATCGAATTCGGTAAGCCACGGTTGCGTGCCGGCTCGCTTCAAACAAATCAACATCGTCAACACTGGGAGAACAGCGTGAGGCCCCGCTCACTTTTTGAATCCCCGGCCGCGGAGAACATTCTCACTGCGGATCAGGCGAAGGCGCTCGCTCAGCGAGTGCTCGCAATGGCGAAGGCAGATGAAACGCGGGTCGGAATTTCCAGCGACTGGAGTGGAAATACCAGGTTCGCCGGCGGCGAGATAACGACGTCCGGCGAGAGCAACGACACAACGATCGGCGTGACGAGCACCGTCGGCAGGCGCCGCGCATCGGCGTCAACGAACGTGCTCGAGGAAGCGTCGCTCCGTCGCATGGTGGATCTGGCTGAGCGTCTGGCGAAACTGTCGCCAGAAGATCCGGAGATCATGCCGGAACTTGAACCGCAGACATACACTCCGGTCGCCGGATACATCGATGCGACTGCCGGTCTGACCGCCGAGTCCAGAGCCGGTGCAGTGAAACGCGTCATCGCGCGGGCGGGCGAGACAGGACGCCCTGCCGGCGATGTGTTCGTCGCGGGTTATCTCGAGGCGAACGCGGGCGCGAGAGCGATTGCAAACAGCAAAGGTCTCTTCGCATACCATCGTTCTACCGATGCGAACCTTTCCACAACGGTGCGGACACCCGACGGAACGGGCTCGGGCTGGGCTTCGGCCGGCGCCCGCAACTGGAGCGCGATCGACCCGGCCGCGCTTGGTGCACGTGCGGCGCAAAAGGCAGTCGCTTCGCGCAAGCCGACGGCAATCGAGCCGGGCCTGTACACAGTCGTTCTGGAACCTCAGGCAGTTGCCGATCTGATTCCGCTGCTTGGCGGCGCATTCAATGCGCGCGCGGCGGACGAGGGCAGGAGCCCGTTCTCGAAGAAAGGCGGCGGGACGAAGATCGGCGAGAAGATCGCCGATGAGAGAGTCACAATCTATTCGGATCCAACCGACGTTGACCTTCTCACATCACCGTTTGATGGAGAAGGCTTTCCGTTGCTGCGGCGCGTATGGATTGAGAACGGAATCCTCAAGAATCTCAGCTATTCGCGCTATTGGGCGCAGAAGCAGGGCGTTCCACCGACCGGCGGTGGAGGTGGAGGTGGTGGTGGTGGTGGTGGCGGCGGCTTCCCTGGCGGACTCAAGATGGTTGGCGGAACGAAGTCGGTTGACGAACTCGTTGCGGGAACGCAACGCGGAATCCTCGTTACCCATTTTTTCTATATTCGCTCGCTCGATCAGCGCACCGTTCTCCTCACAGGATTAACTCGTGACGGAACATTCCTCATCGAGAACGGAAAGGTCACTCGAAGCCTGAAGAATTTTCGCTGGAACGAAAGCCCGCTGTTCATGCTCAACAAGATCGAGGACATTAGCCGTGCGGAGCCAACGTCGGCCGGCCAGGTGATGCCGGCTATTCGCGCGCATGATTTCAACTTCACTTCGCTTTCGGACGCGGTCTGAGCTTGCGATACATCCTCAAGCAGAAACTTCTCTCGCTGGGCGATGATTTTTTCATCCACGACGAGAACGAGCGCGACGTCTACTTTGTGGACGGAAA
>JBDSBT010000249.1:0-6887 GCA_039921425.1 Gemmatimonadaceae bacterium
GTTTCTGCACGCTCGCCTTCTCGAAGATCAATCCGGATCGGTCGATCGAGTACGGCGGAGAAATCTCGCGCGATAGCACGTTCAGAATCGCGGTGAACAAGTTTACGGAGGCGATCGCTGCATCGACGACCGTGAGCAACACCGACATCCTTCGAATGGCGTATGTCGGCCGTGCGCGGGCGAAGCTCGACCTCAAGGATTACGCCGGCGCAAAGGCAGACGCCCAGCAAGTCCCGGCCGGCTACCTGAAAAACGCTACTTACTCAGCCACAGTGGGGCGTCGCAATAATCTGGTTTGGGCCGACAACGCTACGACCAATCGTTCGAGCTCGATTGGGGAGCCTTATCGGAGCATCACTGGCGACCCCCGTGTGCCGGTGACCGCGACAACGACCACGAGCGCGACTGGCATCTTGCATTTCTTCCAGACCAAATACGCGACTGTCGATGCGCCGATTCCGCTTGCAAAATATCAGGAAGCACAGCTGATAATCGCCGAGGCCGAGATTCGCGCGGGTAATCTGCCGGGTGCGTTGCCGATTCTTGCCGCGGAACGCGTCCGTGGTGCCCAGCCGGCATTCACTGGCGTGACCAGCGCCGACTATCTGGCCGAGCTGATCGACCAGCGCCGCCGGGAACTGTTCCTCGAGGGCCAGGAACTCGAGGACATCATTCGCTTTGGACTCAACATCGCGCCGACGACCGGCTCGGCGTATCACTTCGGAGGCACCTATGGAAATCAGATTTGCTTCCCGTTGCCATCTGCGGAGCGTTTGAACAACCCGCTTATTGGCAGCTGAGGAAGACTGAGATGCAGTGCTTACGGTCAATCAACGGCGAGTTTTGAGAAATCAGAACTCGCCGTTGGCGGATCGCCGACCAGAGGGTGGAGTGGCGGATGATGGAATCCTTCGTTGGTAAAGAACGGCATGATCTTCACGTTGTGCGCTTTCGCAAGCGTTGCGACTCGTTGTCCACTGTTCCCCACATGATGCCAAGGCTGCCGATTTAATGGGACGACCACTGGGAATCGACGGACGCCGTCGGTAGATCTCCCGCAATTCTCCCGCTTTTGCTCCCCGCCGTTTTCCCAATTGGCGGTTATGGTTTTCCGTCGATTTCAAACTGACCCAGTACCGCCGCGCGATAGTTGAGGTGGTTCCCTTGAAAGTGCCCCTCCCTAGCCGTATTCTCGCAATCTCCCCACGCGCTCCCACTATCGACGGAGGTCCACGTGTACAGAAAGTCGGCGCTGGTCACACTTTCCCTTTCCCTTGTCCTTACCACGGGCTGCAAGAGCCCCGAGCAGAAAGCGGCAGAAGAAGCAACGAAGAATCTCGCTGAGGTTACCGCGAAGATGCAGGAAGCAACGAAGAACGGAACAGCAAACGTCGGCGATGCCATGAACGCCCTCGGCGCAGCAATGGGTGCTGTCAATGGCGGCAAGAAGGTGGAGACGGTGGACTACAAGGTTCTCAAGGACATGCTGCCGGCAGACCTCGCAGGCATGAAGCGATCAGAGGCCACCGGCGAGAAGTCGTCCGCGATGGGAATGACCATATCGAATGCCGAAGGGCGCTACCGGAACGATGCCGGGTCGTCGATGACGGTAAAAGTGACTGATATCGGAAGCTTGGCCGGGCTAGCCGGAATGGCGATGTACGCGTGGGCGTCAACGGACATCGATCGGGAAACGGAAACCGGCTACGAGAAGACTTCTACATTCAACGGCTTCAAGTCTCACGAGAAGTACGACAAGAGCAGCAAGTCGGGAGAGCTCACAACGATGGTCGGCGGCCGCTTCGCTGTCGAAGTCCAGGGCAATCAAGTCGAGATGGATCAGATCAAGGACGCCATGAGCAAGCTCGACCTGAAGAAGCTCGAAGGGATGAAGGACGTTGGAGTGCACTAATTGCGACGTCACTACTCGTTCCGCTCGAGGTTTGCGAGCTAATTCAAAAGGTGACTTTCCCGCGTGCCGCGGCGCTCATCATCAACCTTGGGGCTGTCGCCTACCTCGTGTGGCGGCTCAGGCACCCGGAGCGCAAGATCCACTTCTTCAGAGCACGAGTCCAGTAATGCGACACTCAGCGGTTGCCTCGATTATGGCGTGCGTTGCATTCGCTGCTGGCTGCACGTCGTCCGCGCGCGATTCAGCGTCCAGTCCCGACACGTCTGCGGTGGCGCCCCCGATAGGCACAAGTGCCGCTAACTCTGGCGTGCCAGCTCGGTCGGCAGTCGTGGATGCTTGTCCACACGACGGAAAATGGGCGTTGTGCAGCGTCGAGCGGCGGCTGCGACAATCGGGCTTCGTCGTAAAAAAAGTAGATTCGGCGACCGTCAAGCGCGCCGGCTTTTCGATCAAGCCAGTGGTCTTCTCGCTCGGCCAGTCGCGACTGGAAGTTTTTCTTTATGCGGATTCGGCGTCGATGATGAAGGACGTTGCGAAGCTCGACACCCTGGTTGTTGGCCCTCGGGGGACGCCGAGTCAATGGGGCGAGACACCACCGGTTCTCATCCGATCGGCGAATCTCGCCGCTGTCATTCTCTCCTTGAGTCCACGGCAAGTCGAGCGAGCGATCCTCGTTCTCACGGCCGGACCGCCTCAACCCGGATCGCCGCGCTAGTTGGGCCGCCTCGTCGTCGCGGCGCAGTTGTTCTGGCGGCTGATTGGCATTCAGCACCGACGCACGGGCTACTGTAAAACCAGCCTGAGCGTCTTCTCGTCGATGTTACCGCCGGTCATCACGATGCACACCGTTTGACCAACGAGCTCATCGCCGAGCTTTGACAATCCCGCGAGACCAGCCGCTCCGGCGGGCTCGACGAGATTGTGCGTTCGTCGCAGTAATGTTCGAGCCGCGGCCAGAATTTCTTCGTCGCTTGCCAGGACGAATCCCGCCAGACGATCGCGGAGCGTCGGAAATGTCATGTCGTAAACGCTTCCAGTCGCAACCCCATCGGCAATTGTGCGAGGCGGGATCCGCTCGACAGGCTTGCCGGCTTTCCACGACCGGAAACCTGCCGGCGCCTGCTCCGACTGCACGGCGTAGACACGAACACCAGGGCGCAACGCGGACAACACGGTGATCGCACCAACCGTCTGAGATCCGCCACCTACGGCAAATACCATTGCGTCGAGTTCGTCGGCCTGATCGAGAACCTCCAGCGTAATGGTCGCAGCGCCAGCCAGAACGTTCTTGTTGTTAGTCGAGTGAATGAGAGTAAGACCTTCCTCCCGGCACAATCGGTCTGCCTCGACGACTGAGGAGTCGTAGTCCTCTCCATGCTCGATGAGGCGCGCTCCCAGCGCGCGCATTCCCGAGTTCTTGTCGATGTTGTTGCCGAAGGGAACAACGACGGTCACCGGAACGCCAATCGCTCGTCCAGCATAGGAGAGTCCCAGTCCATGGTTGCCGCTGGACGCGCCAATGACTCCGCGCTTGCGCTGCTCGGCCGTCAACGCCGTTACAGCCGACAAGCCATTTCGAATTTTAAAGGCGTTGGTCGGTTGATGATTCTCGTGTTTCACGAGAATTCGCACACCGCAGCCAATCGCGTCGTCGAGCTCTGGATAGTTCCTGAGCGGGGTCGGCGTCAGGTAGAGCGCGATCCGGTCACGCGCAGCGAGAACATCGTCAAGGGAAATTGGTAGTGTCATCGGAGCGATGGAATCAGTTCTCACCTGTAAAGGCGGAAATTCGATGCGCTCCGAAGAAATGATCTTGACTCCTGAGCCCACCCGGAAAGGAGAGCGTCGGTTCGACCATTCTGGACAGCCGCTCTCAATTGCTTCGAGCCGGATAGCTCCTCGATCCCTTGTCCCGCTTGCCACTTAAACTGCTTTGGATGCCGCGCAAATATCTCGCGCAGCAGGTGTACCGCAATTACGGACGACCGAATAGTGTTACGGTCGGTGATTGTAAGCCTGACCATCGGAATCGTCTCGCTCCCAAACTTCTCACCGCCACCGATCTTCTGTGTCGTGACGTCGAACTTCACGCCCGGCAGGTGTTTGGCGTTCATCACCGTCGCGATCGCAGCAGCGTCGGTCAGCCACCGAGCGCCCACTACCCGAAACGGGAAATCCGTCCCTCTCCCCTCACTGACATTCGTCGCCTCGAAAAAAGACATCCCTGGATACAGGACAGCGGCATCCACGCTGCGAATGTTCGGCGATGGCTTGATCCACGCCAGGCCAGTATCCTCCCACCACGTCGATTGCCGATAATTCTTCATCGGTGCGACCACGACGCCAGCGTCGATCTGACCGGTAGCCATCAGGTAAAGTGCAAGCTCACCAACCGTGAGACCGTATCGCAGCGGGACATTGTGCAGTCCCGTGAATGACCGGTACGCCTTCTCGATGAGACCACCCTCTGCGATATCCGCGCGAATGGGATTCGGCCGGTCTGCCACAACGAAAATCTTTCCGGCCTTCTTCGCCGCCTCAGCAGCCAGAGTCATCGTCCAAACGTACGTGTACATGCGAGCGCCGACATCCTGGATGTCATATACCAGGACATCGACGTTCTGGAGCATCCTGGGTGTCGGGACTTTCGTATCCCCGTAAAGGGAGAAGATCGGAACGCCGGTCTTCGCGTCGATGCCCGCCGCGATTCTCGCGCCGCCCTCTTCAGCTCCCCGAATTCCGTGTTCGGGTGCGAATAGGGCGGTCAACCGGACGCCTCGTGTCTCTGACAACAGATCAATGCTGCTCGCCCCATCTGCATCGCGAGCGGTGTGATTGGTGATGAGGCCGACGCGCCTCCCGGCGATGATATGCAACGAGTCGCTGAGCAGAACCGTGATTCCAGGGATCACTCGCCCGGATTCGGGCGCATCTCGAGCGAATGACGGCTCGCATCCAGCGGCGCCGAGGGCGAAAAAGGCGAAAACAAATCTGACGATGAACGACTGTCTGTCTGGCCGTGCGTGCTGCAATTCGTTGCTCCGTTGAGCGTGTCGGTAGCAAATGTGGTGCGTCGTGAGAGGAATAAACGAACGACAGACGCTAGTTCGGTGACATCCGGCTCAGCCGGTAGAGGAACACCGCCGCGCGCTTGGTCAATGGCGCGAACATTCTGATATCGGCGGTTTCCTTGTCGGTGTGATCGTCCCATCCAGCAAGACCAACCGCATCCATGGCTGACGGGATGTACGGGGCGGCGAACGACACGTCGGCAGCGCCAGCGCGCATCGGATCGACGGCGACGACGCTGCCATATCCAAGTGCCCGGCTCACGCCATCATAAATCGAGAGCAGGCGTCGGTTGCCGTCGGTCGGCGCGAGTGGCGGATACCCGTCATCGAAGACGATCGACGAACTGGTGTGCGGGAGGGAGCGGGAAACGATTGCCTGCATCGTTGCCTTCGTGCTTGCGAGCTGTTCGGGTGAAAGTGTGCGCATGTCGCCCTTCACGATCATCAGCTTCGAGACGACGTTCGTTTTGCCGAGCGCGTGCCCGCCGCTCTGTGCGGTATCCGAAGTGACGTCGGTGCCGCCGATCGCATATCCTGGATTGAATGTCAGATATTGTTGCGTGCTCAGTTGAGTCCTGAACTCCTGAAGGATGCGCGCCGATTCGAATATCGCTCCGTCGCCTATGTCGCTCCGGAATATCTGGGACGAGTGCGCGGGAGTTCCTGTTGACTTAACGGTCCATGATCCCGCGCCACGGCGGGAGATGACGGCAGTGCGCGGATCACCCGAACCGTCCTCGAATCCGATCGCGTATTGCGACTTCTTTGCGGCAGCGACCAGATCAGCGCGGGCAAGCGAAACTGGACTGCCAGCCGACTCTTCGTCTCCCGAGAAAACGGCGGTGATGCTCATGTTGTCGAGAACGCCTGCAGCTGCGAGCGCCCTGAACGCCTGCAACATGATCACGTCGCCGCCCTTCATGTCGATCACGCCAGGCCCGCGAGCGGTTGTGTCACTCAGCTTCTCGTAACGCTGAAAATGGTTCGACGGCTCAAATACAGTGTCGAGATGTCCGATCAAGAGGAGTCGAGGGCCCGCTCCGGTGCGCTCTGCGATGAGGTGACCGGCTCTCCCGAAAGCAGCTCCATCGGCCCATCGCGTTTTAAAACCGAGCTTATCGAGCTCCGCTCGTAAAATGTCGCCGACTTCCCGGACGCCAGCAAAGTTCATCGTTCCGCTGTTGATGTTCACGAGGCGCTCGAGCAATGCGAGGCCCTCGGCATTACGCGGATCGACCGTTTTAGTGATCGCTATCTCGGTGGCGTCGAGGGGAGCAACGGAAGTGGCCACCGGAGATGGCGCGCTCGTGGCGCTCGGCACGCAGCCGACGGCTGTGAGGCAAACGAAGGCGCTGAGTAAGCGGAATTGAACGAGCGGTGATGTTGTTGGCATTGGATTCAGAAGGTGTGACCCCGGCGTCTAGGAAAATCGGCAAACAGGACCGAACATGCCACCTTTGGAATGGCGAACGAGGCCAGCGACCGGCATTTTCCGCCATGCCACTGCCCCGCGTATCGAACGATACTGACGCAATCGTTGTTGGAGCCGGTCTCGCCGGTCTGGTCGCGGCGGTCGAGCTCGTCGAAGCGGGAAAACGTGTCACCATTCTCGAGCAGGAGCCTTTGCAAAGTCTCGGTGGCCAGGCATTCTGGTCATTCGGTGGCCTTTTCCTGGTCAATTCGCCAGAACAGCGGCGGATGCGTATTCGCGACTCGCACGATCTCGCGTGGCAGGATTGGCTGGGAACCGCGGGATTTGACCGGGACGAGGATGCGTGGCCGAGGCGTTGGGCGGAAGCGTATGTGGCATTTGCGGCTGGAGAGAAGCGATCATGGCTGCATGAAAAGGGTGTTCGCTTTTTTCCGGTGGTCGGTTGGGCGGAGCGCGGCGGATACGGAGCAAC
>JBDSBT010000250.1:0-4326 GCA_039921425.1 Gemmatimonadaceae bacterium
AAGGTCGGCGAAGAGCATATTTGGGTGCACGTCGAAAAACTTCAGCAGTTCGACGGGGTAGACGCTTTCAGTCGGACTCAGAAGTAGGGCAAGCTCCCACACCCAAAGAATTTTAGATGCGCTTTCCAACCTTGCTGTTCGCCTCACTCGCGGTATCGGCGAACCTATCCGCTCAAGCCGCTTCGCCGATAAAGTACGAGGGTCCGCCAACTCATCCGGCCATCACCGCAGCGGACGCGATGACGCGCCTTTACATCTTCGCCGACGACTCGATGATGGGACGTGAGGCTGGAGCGGAAGGCGGTCTCAGGGGCACAGCGTACATCGAGCGCGAAGTGCGCCGGCTCGGCCTCATTCCAGCCGGTGACAACGGGACGTTCTTCCAGGCCGTTCCTCTCTACAATCTCAGCTTCGACACCACGTCGACGCTCTCCGCCGGGGACACGCCCCTCGTGGGCGGTCGAGACTACTACCCGCTGAGTGCCGGTGGGTCGCCGCGATCGCTGAACGGCGCGCAGGTGATCTTCGCCGGTAGCACCGCTGATTCGAAGTCGTTGATCGCGGCGGACAGGACGGTTGGCAAAGTGGTTCTCGTGATTGGGCCGACACCCGGAATCGCCCGCCACTACCCCGATGCGGCCGGGTTCATCATCGTCCCTTCGGAAATCGCAATTCCGCAACTGAAGCGTGTTATCGCGAACGTCTCGACGCTGATGCGCGATGAAGAAGCTGATTCGGTGAAGCGTCCGCTTACTCTCGCAGTTCCAACTGCATACGTCGCGTCGTTTCTTGGAGTGCCGATCCAGAATGCACGACCCGGGACAATCGGAAAGACACTGTCTGGGGAGATTCGCTACAACAAAATCGATGCTCCTGCGCGAAACGTTGTTGGAATCATCCCGGGTAGCGATGCCAAGCTGAAGAAGGAGTATGTCGCTCTCGGGGCCCACAACGATCACCTCGGCACGCGTCGCCTGGGCCCGGTCGATACGGATTCCCTGCGCGCCTACAACCAGATGGCCGAGCGACTCTATGTCGCGCGGACACACGAGCTGTCGGATTTTCCGGGCACCGGCTTGACCTCGGCTGAGCGCGCGACGATCCACGTGAACGTGGACAGCCTTCACAGGCTTCGTCCGGCGCGTCTCGATTCTGTTTACAACGGCGCTGATGATGATGGATCGGGATCCGTTGGTCTCCTCGAGATTGCCGAGAAGTTCATCAACGCTCGTGTGAGACCGAAGCGTTCACTGCTGTTTGTCTGGCACACCGGTGAGGAACTCAATCTTTACGGATCGGCATTCTTTACGGATCACCCGACGGTTCCGCTTGACTCGATCGTGGGTCAGCTGAACATCGACATGATCGGTCGTGGCGAAGCGAACGACCTGCCTGGCGGCAGCCCTGGCTATCTCCAGTTGATTGGCTCGCGCCGCCTCTCCACTGAGCTCGGTGACCTTGTCGAGAAGATGAACATGGAAGGCAGGCACGGATTCATGTTCGACTACGCTTTCGACGCAGCGGGACATCCGGAGCAGTACTACTGCCGCAGCGATCATTACGAATACGCGCGGTACGGAATTCCGATCGTGTTCCTGAGCACCGGAAGCCACGTGGACTATCATCAGATTTCCGACGAGGCGCAGTACATCAACTACACGCACCTGGCGCGAGTCGCGAATCTCGTTGCCGATCTCGCGTCGCACGTTGGCAATCTCGATCACCGGCTTGTAGTTGATCATCCGAAGCCGGGCCCGAAAGGTGATTGCGTTCAGTAGTTCCGTTTTCAGTTCCGTTTTCGAAAGTCCATGGAAGCGGCGGATCGGTTAGCGGTTAACCGCTCGAAGTCTCATTATTCTCGCGTCCAAATCCCCAAGCGAGAAATAAATGCCAGCGACATACGATCGCCGAAAGTTCATGACCTATTTTGCCGGCATCGGCCTCGGTTCGACGCTGATGCCTGGCATCCTCTGGGCAAAAACCTCAGGCGGAGTCGAGCTGACAACCGCGACGATCGCGGCGGCTGAAGAGATGGCCGGACTCAAGTTCGACGAAGCCGAGCGAACGATGATGCTCGACGGTTTGAAGCAGCAGGAAGGAAGGATCGAAGCCCTACACAAGATCGCAATCTCCAATTCTGTCAGCCCTGCACTCGTTTTCAATCCGGTTCCGGCGGGCAGGAAGATTCCAAACGGCCCGCGTCGCGCTATGGTGAGATCGCGCGTCACAGTTTCCGCGCCCGCAAATCCGGATGCGCTCGCGTTCATGACGGTAAATCAATTGTCGCATTTGATGCGTCGCCGAAAGGTCACGGCTACGCAGCTCACCGATCTCTATCTCGAGCGACTGAAACGCTACGATCCGGTTCTTCATTGTGTCATCACGCTGACTGAAGAGCGGGCGCGCGAACAAGCGAAGAAGGCGGACGCCGAGATTGCCGCTGGCCATTATCGCGGGCCGCTGCATGGCATACCGTGGGGAGCAAAGGATCTGTTCGCCGTCAAAGGTTACAAGACCACGTGGGGCGCCGGTCCGTTCAAAGATCAGGTGATCGACGAGGACGCCACAGTAGTTCAGCGCCTCGATGCCGCAGGTGCGATTCTCGTCGCGAAGCTTTCGCTCGGCGAGCTCGCGCAGGGCGACATCTGGTATGGCGCGCGCACGCGAAATCCCTGGAAGGTGGAGAATGGATCGAGCGGCTCGTCAGCTGGACCGGCTTCAGCGACGGCTGCCGGTCTCGTCGCGTTCGCGATAGGCAGCGAGACTCTGGGTTCTATTTCATCGCCATCAAGCGTCTGCGGCACGACTGGACTGCGTCCGACTTATGGTCGGGTTCCGAAGACCGGAGCGATGGCGCTGTCGTGGAGCATGGACAAGCTTGGCCCGATTTGCCGGAGCGCAGAGGACTGCGCGCTCGTGCTCGACGCGATTTACGGTCCTGACGACAGGGACAACATGGCGATCCCGGCGTCCTTTCATTGGGATGCAACAGTGTCACCGAAACATCTTCGCATCGGCTATGTGAAGAGCGCGTTCGATCTTCCGATGATGGATCCTAAGGACGACAAGCGAACGCAGCATGGCACGAAGATTTTTGACGATCGAGCTCTCGAAGTCCTGAGAGGAATGGGCGTCAAGCTCATTCCGGTGGAGCTTCCCGATGTCCCGTACGATCCGATGCGCATAATCCTCACGGCGGAGGCGGCAGCCGCATTCGACGACCTCACGAGGTCGAACCGCGACAGCGAGCTGGTTCAGCAGACGAAGTTCGACTGGGCAAACACGTTTCGGACTTCGCGCTTTATTCCGGCCGTTGACTACATCAATGCCAACCGCCTGCGCACGACTGCAATCGCCGCGTGGGACGAGCTCATGAAAACCGTTGACGTGATCGTAACTCCAACGAGCGCCGCGAATCTTTCACAGCTCGTCGCGACGAATCTTACGGGGCATCCGGCCGTAATTCTTCCGAATGGATTTCGCGCGGACGGTACGCCTGTATCGCTGACTTTTCTGGGCGGATTGTTCGAGGAAGCAAAGCTGCTTGCGGTCGCCAATGCTTATCAGCACGCGACTGGTTTTCATCTCGTGCATCCTGCTGTTCCACTCAATCCGGCCGTGAAATAAGTGGAAGTAAAGCCGCTCACGCTCGAGGGAGTTCATGTGAAGCTCGTGCCAATGACGCTCGAGCATCTCGACAGTCTGGTTGAGGCCGGCGCGTTCGCGGAGCTGTGGAAATGGACGAATGTGCGAGCTGATTCGTGGGAAGGAATGTCTCAGTATGTAATGGCTGCTCTCGATGACTGCGATCGCGGCCTGAGCCTGCCGTTCGTGACAATCGATAAGGCGTCAGGGCGGGTGATTGGAAGCACTCGCTTTGGCAATATCGATACGGTGAATACGAAAGCGGAAATTGGCTGGACGTGGATTACGCCAGTGTTTCAGCGGACGTATGTGAATTCGGAGGCAAAGCTGCTGATGCTGACGTATGCTTTCGAGACGTGGGGATGCACGCGTGTCGAGCTGAAAACTGACGTGCTGAACGAAAAATCGAGAAATGCGATGAAGCGGTTCGGGGCAGTTGAGGAGGGAGTGCTGAGGAAGCACATCCGTACCTATAGCGGCCGGTTTCGTGACTCGATCTACTATAGCGTTCTGGACTCCGAGTGGCCGGCCGTCAAAGCGCGGCTGCGTTCTTTCGTGGCCCGGGCTGGCTGACGCTCGGGTTTTTCCGGGCTCTCTTTTTCCAATCCGTTGTGGAAGATCGGCCTTGTTAGCGCGGCTGGCGGCGCAGCGCCGGGTTGGGCCTGGGAGTCGGATGCAGAA
>JBDSBT010000251.1:0-6555 GCA_039921425.1 Gemmatimonadaceae bacterium
GAAGCGCGACGCAGACCGCGCGGCTTCACTCACTTCAACGCGGCTCGCAGAAATGGCTGGCAAGACAAACAGCAAATCGACCAACAAGCGTAACACAGTCAGAAACGCATCAAACCGGCCAACCGGCTTTTACTACGCGCTCGGCCTCATCGCGCTCGTCGGCGCAAGCTTACTGGGCTACTCGATGATGCGCAAACCGGCCGGTGTCGTCGCAACCGATGCCGTTGTCCCAGCTGGCCCGGTCGGACCAGCCGAGGGCTATCTGATTGGCAAGCCGGATGCCCCGGTGAAAATCATCGAGTTTGCTGACTTCGAATGTCCCGGCTGCGGGAACTTTGCGAACGTCACCGAGCCCGACGTCCGTAAGCGCATCATCGACGCCGGTCTGGCAAATCTTACGTATTACGATTTCCCGCTTCCCCAGCACAAGAACAGCATGGCTGCGTCGAACGCCGCCGCGTGCGCGGCCGACCAGGGCAAGTTCTGGGAGATGCACGACGCCATCTTCGGTGCGCAGGATCAATGGAACACCGAAGCCACCGACAATCCAAAGCCGTTTTTCCAGAAGTACGCGGAACGCCTTGGACTGAACACGCAGACGTGGGAACGGTGCTACGATTCCCACAAGCACCAGGGCCGCATCATGGCCAGCGCTGCGGAAGGAGAGCGGCGGAAGGTGAACTCCACTCCGACGTTCATCATCGGCGACAAGATGTACGCGCAAGGAATGACGTACGACGCGATGAAGGCGATCGTCGATTCCGCCACTGCGAAACCACCAGTCGACCCAGCCGCGAAGAAATGACCAAACGCATGATCGTGGCGATGCTCGCGCTCGCCGGGGTCTTCGTCGCTCTGTATCTGCTTCTTTACAAGCTTGGAATAATCGGACAGCTCAACTGCAGCATTGGCTCATGTGAGACGGTCAATACGAGCAAGTGGTCCAAATTCCTGGGCTTTCCGGTCGCCGCCTGGGGCGTGGCGTTTTACATCGGAATGTTCGCGCTCGCCGTCGTCAGCACGGGCGAGCGCTCCACCGATTCAGTCCAGATGTCGAAGGTGCTGGTGGCGGTGGCCGGCACGGGGGTGCTGTTTTCAGCCTGGCTTACCTACCTGGAGCTTTTCAGGATCCACGCGATTTGCCAGTGGTGCGTGATCTCGGCGATCATCGTCACCCTCATCTTTCTGGTCTGTATCGCGGAACTTCGAGAAACCCAGCGAGTCCGGAGTTCTCAGTAGGCAGTCGGAGAGTTTTCGAGTTTGGAGTGCAGTCGGAAACTCAAAAACTCACAACTCACGAACTGTTGACTGAGAACTCCGGACTCTCTGGGGTCTAGTCGTCTAAGCTCTCTTGACGCTGCGTTGCCGAGCCGCGGCATCATCCAGCCGCAGCCGGGGCTTGATCTCCTCATCCTCTTGTCCTTCCTCGCGCGCGCGGCGACGGAATGGAACGAGGTCGCGGCCCAGGCTCACTAAAGCACGAGTCGCGACCGTGCTGGCCAGCGGCTCGGGAATTCCCATCACACGCACGTACGTATCGATCGCTCTGTCGAACGAGAGATCTTCGGCCAGAGTGTCAACGAACATGAGCGCATTGTCTACGTGCGCCCGGATTATCGTCTCTTCCGCGCGGGCCTGCGACAGCCGCAGGCGTCGCTCCGCATTGGGATTCAGCTTGCGGCCAAAAATCGATTCAGGAAACAGACCACCTAACATTTTACCGTCCCGGTTGGTTGAGCCTTTCTACGGATAGAATCTAAGGCAGAGTTCATACCATGGTCAGACGGTGGCGGTTCAGCCCTCCTGCGATTCGTACTGCTCCTTGAGGTTCGCGACCACCGCCGGATCGGCCAGGGTCGTCGTATCTCCCAGAATCCGTCCCTCCGCAATATCCCTGAGCAGGCGGCGCATGATCTTTCCGGATCGCGTTTTTGGTAGGTCGGCGGAGAAAAGGATGTCGTCAGGTTTGGCCAGCGCTCCGATCTTCTTCGCAACGAACGCCCGGAGTTCCTCGCGAAGCTCGGGAGTCTGCTTATGGTCGTCGCGTAACGTGACGAACGCGGCGATAGCCTGACCCTTCAGATCGTGCGTCCTCCCCACTACCGCCGCTTCTGCTACCGCCGGGTGTTCGACGAGGGCGGATTCTACTTCCATCGTACCGATTCGGTGGCCGGCGACGTTGAGGACGTCGTCCACACGCCCGAGAATCCAGAAAAATCCGTCGTTGTCCCGCTTGGCGCCGTCTCCGGGAAAATAGAGGTCGGGCCGGCCGGGCCAGCGCGTGAAATACGTGTCCACGTACCGCGCGTCATCTCCCCAGATGGTTCGAAGCATCGACGGCCACGGCCTAGTCAGCGCCAGCAGTCCACCGCCGACCGGGATGATCGTACCGTCGTCATTGAGCAATTCAGCCGAATAGCCGGGAAGCGCAGTCGTCGCGCTGCCGGGTTTCGTCGAAGTCACGCCGGGGAGCGGCGAAATCACGATGGCACCAGTTTCCGTCTGCCACCACGTATCGACGATCGGGCATCGATTTCCGCCAATGTGCTCTCGATACCACATCCACGCTTCGGGATTGATCGGCTCACCAACCGAGCCCAGCAGCCGAAGCTTCGACAGGTCATGACGCGCGGGATATTCGTCGCCCCACTTCATGAACGCTCTGATCGCGGTCGGCGCTGTATAAAGGATCGTCACCTTGTGACGGGCGCAGATGTCCCAAAAACGGTCTTTCTCGGGACTATCAGGCGCGCCCTCGTACATCACGCACGAGGCGCCGTTAGAAAGCGGACCGTAGACGAGATACGTGTGCCCCGTCACCCAGCCGACATCTGCCGTGCACCAGAAAACGTCATCGTCCCTCAGGTCGAAGACCAGCTTGCTCGTGCTCGTCGCCCCGGTGAGGTAGCCGCCGGTGGTGTGGACGATCCCCTTCGGCTTGCCAGTCGTTCCCGACGTGTAGAGGATGAACAGCACCTCCTCCGCGTCCATCGCTGCTGGCTCGCATTCCGTGGCGGCGGTCTCCATCAGCACGTGATACCAGGCGTCGCGGCCCGCCTTCATCTCGCACTCGATTTTTGAGCCCGCCGAATTGGGCCCTGCGACATGATCGCGCTTAACGACGACGACTTTCTGGATCGAGGGAGTCTCTGCGAGCGCCACATCCGAGTTCTTCTTGAGGGGAACGATTCCGCCGCGGCGGAATCCCCCGTCGGCAGTTACCAGAACCTTGCACTCCGAATCGTTAATGCGGTCGCGGAGCGAATCCGGCGAGAATCCTCCGAACACGACAGAATGAATCGCACCAATTCTCGAGCATGCGAGCATCGAGATCGCTGCTTCAGGAATCATGGGCAGGTAAATCGCGACGCGGTCCCCGCGATCGACGCCAAGTGACTTGAGAACGCTCGCGAACTTGTTCACTTCGGCGTGCAGCGTCGCGTAAGTGAGAGTTCGCGAGTCGCCGGGCTCGCCTTCCCAGATGATCGCCGGCGCGTGTTTTCTGGCGCCGAGGGCGTGACGGTCAACGCAATTGACGGATACGTTGAGCTTGCCGTCGATGAACCACTTCGCGTGCGGCGGATCCCATTGGAGTACACTCGTCCACGGCTGGATCCACTCGAGCTGCCTAGCCTGATCGGCCCAGAATTCTTCAAGATTCGCGGCAGCGGTTTCGTAGATCTCGGTCGACGAAACAAGCGCGGCGCCGACGAATTCTGCCGACGGCGGAAACTTTCGGTTTTCGGTAAGAAGAACGTCGATATCGGTCATAGGGGATTCGTTGGCGGATTTCTGCGAACGTTAGCCCGTTTTGCACAGGACGCGCCAGAGTGTCACCTTTCCGGCCCATGTCAAATGAAAGTCCCACCGTCGTAGCGACCGAAAACCTGAGCCGTCAGTTCGGGCGTCGGAAAGCCGTTGACGACGTCACGCTGAGCGTCGATGGCGGTAGTACCCTGGCGCTCTTCGGGCCGAACGGTGCGGGAAAAACGACCCTCCTCAGAATTCTCTCCGGGCTGCTCAAACCGACTTCCGGCTCGGCACGCATCGGCAATGTCGCGCTTCCAGGTGGTCCGGCAGTGCGACGACGAGTTGGGGTGATTTCTCATCACACGCTGCTATATGAGGCGCTGACAGCTCGCGAGAACGTGGAGTTCGCCGCGAAGCTGTACGGGGTTGCCGATTTCCGAGCCGCCAGCGAGAGCGCTCTCGGTCGAATGAAAATTCTCGATAGAGCAGAAACTCCCGTAAGAGCGCTCAGTCGGGGGCTGAAGCAGCGAGTGTCCGTGGCGCGCGCGACAGTTCACGATCCGGAAGTAATTCTCGCTGATGAGCCTTTCACGGGGCTCGACCTTCTTGGTGCGGCTGCTTTGTCCGACTTGCTGAATTCACTGAGGGAGCGAGGTGCGGCTGTGATTCTCGTAACGCACAATGTCGATGAAGGACTGTCGCTCGCGACTCACGCCGCGATAATGGATCGCGGGCGCATTCTCGAGGTCGAGCCTCAATCGAGAATCGACCGCGCGACCTTCGGCGAGCGTTACCGCCAGCTGGTGTCGCACGGTGAATGAAGTCTTTCGCGATGCATGGCTGATCGCGCGGAAGGATCTCGCAATAGAGTTCCGCACTCGGAGCGCATTTCTCTCAGCGGTCGTCTTCGCGCTCCTCGGCATCGTGATTTTTTATTTCGCTTGGGATTCGTCTGCCGTATCCGCAATCGATCTCGCCCCCGGCGTGCTGTGGGTGATCTTCACGTTCTCCGGGATGCTGGGGTTGCATCGGTCGTTCGGAGTCGAGCAGCCAGATCGAGGTATCGACGGACTTCTCGCATCGCCGGTCGCGCGCGAATCTATTTTCCTTGGGAAAGCGCTCGCGAATCTGGTTTTCGTTGTGGCCGTTCAGACGGTCGCGATTCCTTCGGTCGGTCTTTTCTACGGTCTTCCCCTTGGCCCAGTAGTGGTGCCACTCGCCGGAATTGCGCTCCTCGCAGCGATCGGGCTTGTCGCCGTTGGCACTCTTTTCAGCGCGATGGCGGTAAACACCCGGCTCGCTGAACTTCTCTTGCCGATGCTATCTCTTCCGTTTTTCGTTCCGATCGTGATCCCTGCTGCGCAGGCGACGGCAAAGCTGATGAGCGGGCGCCCGGTTGGAGATGCAGCACCATGGCTTAAATTGTTGTTGGCATTCGACCTGGTGTTCGTCGTCGCGTGCACGCTCGCCTATCCGTTCACTCTCGAGGAATGAAACCCACTCTTCTGTCGCTTGCGGCGATAGTCGCTGTTTTCGCCACATTTGTTCGGGCCATTTTCTTCACGCCGCTCGAGGCTGTTCAGGGGCCCGCTCAGAAAATTCTATACGTTCATGCACCCGCAGCATGGGTCGCGTTCATGGCGTTCGGGCTAGTTGGCCTCACCAGCGTTCTCTATTTGTGGCTGAAAGAGGACCGGCTCGACCGCGTCGCCGAATCATCCGCCGAAGTCGGTGTTGTATTTACGACAGTCGTGCTCATCACGGGCCCTCTCTGGGGCAAGCCAATCTGGGGCGCATACTGGACGTGGGACGCTCGCCTCACGCTCACTCTGTTTCTCTGGTTCATCTACGTCGCCTACATCGTGCTTCGCGGGGCGATCGATGACAGAGCAATGCGGGCCCGCTATAGCGCCGTGCTCGGAATTCTTGGCGCGATGTTGATTCCGTTCATTCATCTCAGTGTGTACCTGTTCCGCACGCTTCATCCGCGTCCGATTCTGTTGAAGCCAGGCGCTCCGTCGCTGCCGAACGAAATGCTGATCACGCTCCTGGTGGCGTTCGCATCGTTCACCCTGTTGTATGTCGCCCTGCTCCGTGCACGCTACCGATACGCGGTCGACCGCGACGAAGCGCATCCCTCGCAGGCGTACGATGCCGGATAACGCCGTCTACTACCATCTCGCTTACGCGGTAGCGGCAGTGATCTACATCGCGTACTCGGTGCGTCTGGCCGCGAAATGGAACAAGGTAAGAACGCAGCGCACGAAATCGGGACAGTGATCGAGACCACCGTTCCGATCGAGATTGCCGATCCGGTTAATGCGGCGATCCTGGCTGTGTCAGAAGACCGCATCTCCGGCTTTATCGAGGAGCCTTTTGCGGAGATCGCGAAACTATCCGGGTTGTCCGAAGATGTAGTGATCAAACGCCTTCGCGCGATGCTCGAAGCGGGCACCATTCGCAGAATACGCCAGACGCTGATGGCGACGAATCTCGCGCCGGGTGCTCTCATCGCATGGCGGGTTCCCACTGAAAAGCTCGACTCGGCCTTTGACTATCTGTCGAACGACGACCCGTTTTCAGGGCACGTTGTAATTCGATCAACTGACGGCGAGACGCCGGGATCCGGGTATCGGCTCTGGACGACGCTGAAGGTTCCGCAGGGCTTTTCGATGCGCAAGCACTGCGAATTTCTTGCGTCGAGGATCGGTGCAGCAGCGTTTCGCATTATGCCGGCGAAGAGACTCTTTGCCCTTGGTGTAGGGCATGTCAGACGAAAGGGGATGGAACCAGGCTCGAAGACCG
>JBDSBT010000252.1:0-4027 GCA_039921425.1 Gemmatimonadaceae bacterium
TACGCAGAGCTCAAGGCTTCCTACACGCAGCGAGCGGTCGCATTCATGCGGTCGTCAGGAGCCGCCATTTGCAACGTGTGCGGTCCCAGGCCTGAGAGCGACGCGCAGTTCTGCTCGAACTGCGGTCGCGATCTTTCGCGCTGAACGCTTTCCAGACTTCGCGGCTCTCCAGCTTCTTTCGCGCGCTATTCAGCGGCACGAGCGTTGTCATGATGCATACGACGCCCGCGATCCCAAAGCCCCAGATGATCTCCATCGGATCCTGTTTCGCGCCGAAGGTCTTTGAAGCGAGGCAGTTGAACACCGGCCTTGTTGGAGCGTGATGACGCAGCCGATGACTTTACCGTTCATGCGAGAGTCAAACTTGTTTCGCTATTGATCCAGCCGAGGTAGCGCTCGAGTCCGCCCGTAACGGGAATCGCGAGGAGCTCGGGGACCTTATATGGATGAAGCTCGGCAAATGCGCGTCTGAGACCCTCGATGCAGCCGGAGCGGGTTTTCAGCATGACGACCGCTTCCGGCTCGTCGGCGATCTTGCCTTCCCATCTATATATGGAGCGCGACCCGCCCTGGACCGTCCCGCAGGCAATAAGCCGCCGGTCCAGGAGTGCCCTGATCAGTGTGACCGCCTCTGCCTCATTGGCGATGGTGGTGAGAACGACGACTGCGTCGGTATGAGACAAGCTGAATCCCGGGAAAAGTCTCGACGAATGTAATACGAGCCTGTGAGATGAGCGTCACTTCATTCGAAACGCCTCCAACAGATTCGCCAGCCAGTTCGACTTGTATCGGTCATGCCAACCCGCGAACTTACGAAGCTATGCCAGAAGAAGCGCTCATCGTCCGCGGAGCGCGCGAGCACAATCTCCGCAACATCGACGTCACTATCCCACGCGATAAGCTGACGGTCATCACCGGTCTCTCAGGCTCGGGGAAGTCCTCGCTGGCATTCGACACCATCTACGCCGAAGGCCAGCGCCGGTACGTCGAATCGCTTTCTGCCTATGCCCGCCAGTTCCTTGGGCTCATGGAAAAGCCGGACGTCGATTCCATAGAAGGGCTGTCACCGGCTATTTCGATCGAACAGAAAACGGCTGGCCACAATCCCCGGTCGACAGTCGGAACGGTCACCGAGATTTACGACTACCTGCGTTTGCTCTACGCCCGCGCAGGAACGCCCCATTGCACCAACTGCGGACGCCCGGTAGAAAAGCAAAGTGCAGGGCAGATCGCGGGCTCGATCCTCAGCTGGCCAGAAGGGTCGAAGATCGAAATCCTCGCGCCACTCGTTCGCGGAAGGAAAGGAGAATTCAAGGATCTCTTCGAGTCAGCGAGAAAACAGGGTTTCGTTCGCGCCTACGTAGACGGAGAGCTAATCGAAATTGCGAATCCGCCAAAGCTCAATAGAAAGCTGAATCACAGCATTTCGGTCGTCGTCGATCGACTTGTCGTTCGCGCTGAAGATCGCGGACGCCTCGCCGATTCCGTCGAGACAGCGCTCAAGCTTTCTGACGGACTCATTGAAGTCAGTCGCCAGGACGATCACACCTCGCACCTCTTCTCCGAGAAATACGGTTGCCCTGAATGCGGCATCTCGATGCCCGAACTGGAGCCGAGGCATTTCTCGTTCAATTCGCCATTCGGAGCATGCCCGGATTGCGGCGGTCTCGGCGTACGCCGAGAAGTGAGCGAACAGCTCATCCTCGGCGACCCGAGCATCTCGATTCTCGAAGGGGTAATTCTCCCGTGGGGCGAGCCCGACGGATATCTGCGCAAAGTGATCCTCCCCGGACTCGCCAAGCAGTTCCAGTTCTCACTCAACGCGCCGTGGGGCGAGCTATCTCAGCACACTCGCGACGTGATGCTGTACGGCTCTTCCGGAAAGCGCGGCGGCAAGAGCGATGCGGCCGGCAAGTGGGAAGGTGTGATCTCGAACGTGCAGCGCCGTTACAATGAAACTGAATCAGATTCGATTCGCATTGGCCTAGATGACTACATGCAGGCGAGACCTTGCACTACCTGTCACGGCCGTCGCCTCAAAGCTGAATCGCTCGCCGTGACAATCGCGGACAAGAATGTCGGCGAAGTCTCCGAGCTCCCGATAACCGGGGCGCTCAGTTTCTTCGAGTCAGTTCCCATTCGTGAGAACAACAGCCCGGGACTCGATGCCGACATAGCCGGTCCAATTCTCAAGGAAATTCGCGAGCGCCTGAAATTCCTCAACGATGTCGGTCTCGACTATCTCACTCTTGGTCGATCGGCGGAATCGTTGTCCGGTGGTGAGGCGCAACGCATCCGGCTGGCGACGCAGATAGGATCGCGTCTCGTTGGAGTTCTGTACATTCTCGACGAGCCGTCGATCGGGCTCCATCAGCGTGACAACGCACGACTTCTCGCTACTCTGCGTCAACTGCGCGATCTCGGCAACACGGTGATCGTCGTCGAGCATGACGAAGAGACCATGCGCGAAGCCGACTACCTCATCGATCTTGGGCCAGGCGCGGGAAAGCATGGCGGCATCGTGATTGCGCAAGGAACTGTCGATCAGGTAGCGGCGCATCCGACCTCAGTCACCGGTCGTTACCTTCGCGGCGAGTTGTTGATCCCGGTTCCGGAACACCGACGTCCGGCCGACCCGGCGAGAGTGATTCGCATCGAGGGCGCCCGTGAGCATAACCTCAGAAATCTCACAACTGACATTCCGCTTGGACTGTTCGTCGCGATCACTGGAGTGTCTGGCTCAGGCAAGTCAACGCTAATCGAAGACATCCTCCACAACGCGCTGGCGCGTCATTTCTATCGCGCTCGGGTTGTCCCCGGCGCGCACGACCGCATTACGGGGCTGCACCATATTGACAAGGTCATCGACATCGATCAAAGCCCCATCGGTCGAACGCCGCGCTCCAACCCCGCGACATACACGGGGTTGTTCACGCCCATCCGCGAGCTTTTTGCAGAAATGCCCGAAGCGAAGATCCGCGGCTACGGTCCCGGACGCTTCTCATTCAACGTAAAGGGCGGACGGTGCGAAGCCTGCGAAGGCGATGGACTACTGAAGATCGAGATGCATTTCCTTCCCGACGTCTACGTGCCGTGCGATGTCTGCAAGGGAAAGCGCTACAATCGCGAGACGCTCGAGGTTCGCTTCCGCGGCTTGAGCATCGCCGATGTCCTCGACCTGACCGTCGAGGACGCGCTCGCGTTCTTCGAGCATCAGCCGCGTATCTACCAGAAGCTCCACACGTTGAACGACGTCGGCCTGGGCTACATCCATCTGGGCCAGAGCGCGACAACGCTTTCGGGCGGCGAGGCTCAGCGAGTCAAGCTCGCGACCGAGCTATCGAAGAGAGACACCGGGCGTACCTTCTATATCCTCGACGAGCCAACGACCGGTCTGCATTTTGAAGACGTCAGAATGCTTCTCGAGGTGCTGCACCGCCTCGTCGAGCGAGGTAATACCGTACTGGTGATCGAGCACAACCTCGATGTGATCAAGACCGCCGACTGGATTATCGATCTTGGTCCTGACGGCGGGCTGCGAGGGGGCATGGTGGTCGCGAGTGGAACTCCGGACGACGTCGCGGCAGTGAAAGAGTCGTACACAGGTCAATTCCTTCGACCGCTGCTTCAACCGAAGCTCCGGCGGAAAGCAGGTTAGCCAAGGCCTATATATGGTATCGCTTCTGGACATCATCGGCCCGGTAATGGTTGGGCCATCATCGAGCCACACTGCCGGCGCTTGCCGTCTTGGCCTCCTGGCCAAAGGGCTGGTGGGCGGGACGCCCCAGTCGGCACTTCTCGAGCTTCATGGATCATTCGCCCGCACGGGTGAGGGTCACGGCACCGATAAAGCGCTCGTCGCGGGCCTTCTCGGATTCCTGCCCGACGACGAACGAATCAGAACAGCCATCCAGATAGCGGACAAAGAAGGCCTCGCATACCGGTTCGAGAAGACCACCCTGTCTGACTCAGCTCATCCGAACACGGTTCGGATGACGCTCGAGCGTGGAGACCTGAAAGCTACCCT
>JBDSBT010000253.1:0-13497 GCA_039921425.1 Gemmatimonadaceae bacterium
GTCTCGCCTTTCATTTTGACCTTCCAGCCTGATCCGGCCGCAACAACAGCGCCGATGTAGTCCGGACCGATCGGAAGCATTGCCGTTGTGAACTCCGTGGTGTCATCTGCCTGCACACCTGGACTTCTCGCCATGCGCGATCCCTTCCAGCTACCGAGCCCTCTCCAGACGCTTGCACCACGCGCTTTTGTTCCTGCTTCGCGCCGGCACCAGATCTCCAGGAACGCTCGAATCATTTCGTCGGCTGGCAAGGCTTGCAGCTCAGCGTGTTCTTCAGGAAGAAAAAATCGCTCCGCCAGCTGGAGCGCTCGTTCGATGTCGCGAACGCGCTCCATGTCGATTCCTACCTCGCGTCCGGATGTCACGGCGATGAGGCCGAGACCGGCCGAGTGAGTGTTGTTGAAGAAAATGTTGCGGAATGTCCGATCGAACAGAGCGGGTTTTCCGTCGCCGACGACGGTGAACTGAATCTCGGGCGGCGCGACGTCGATGTAGAGAGCGAGCACCTGCCGCATTCTTCCGCGGGAGATCACGTACTGACGGTATCCTCTCGAATAGACGAAGCCTTTCGATCGCAATTGTTCGCTAGGCGAAAGGGTGGCAAAGAGAGCCGTTACGTCTTCGTCGGAGATGTCGAGGCGCGACTCCCAAACATCCACTACGTCAGTGGCGATATCAATCAAGTGGGACGATCTCCACGTCAGCGGAGCCGTTTTCGATGGTAAGTCTGGCGAGCGACGGCTGGAGCTTGAATCGCTGCGGTCCTGCGGCCCCGGGGTTTACCAGAAGCTGATGGCCGATGCGCGAAACGAGCTGCCGATGAGTGTGTCCGTAGACAACCACGTTGTGATCGTACTTTGCCAGCAGACGTTCGGCCGTCGGTGTTCCGACTTCGTGACCGTGGCTGACGTGAATTGACAGTCCGCCCGCAGTCATGACGAGCTCTTTCTCCAGATTCGGATCATTAGTGTTGTCAGTGTTGCCATAGACAGCCTTTATGGGCGCTATAATTGCTAGCTCCAACAAAATTTCGTCACCGCCTACATCACCGGCGTGCAAAATCAAATCAACCCCGGCCAGTGCAGAATGCACCGAGGGGCGCAACTGGCCGTGGGTGTCAGAAATCAAACCGATCACCATTCGATTCGAGCTGTCATCCATTCTCTATATTACCTGAGCGATGTCATGGTCACGACTCTCCCTGCAACTTGCCGCGCGATCGCTGATCCGGCCGCGTTTGGGGATCGACCTGCTTCGAGTAGCCTGGCGGTTTCGTGCCCGCAGATGGTATACGCGGTTTCCGTTCCTCCCGGTTCCTGACCCCACCTATATCCGCTGGCGGATGTACACGGCCTACGGCGATTACGACGCAGTTCCGCCCGCGCAAGACGTCGAGCGCTATGCACAGTGGGCGGTGAGATGAACAACCTGATCAAGGCCCAAGCCTTTGGTCTAGGCTTCGATCTCGTGGGAATTACCAGGCTCGGTCCGGCTGAAACTGCGCCGATGTTCGACGCCTGGCTGGCGCGCGGATTCGCCGGCGAAATGACCTATCTGGAGCGCGGTGCGGAAAAACGGGGTGATAGTCGGTTACCGTTCACGGGGGCGGTAACCGCCATTGTTGTAGGTCTGAATTACGGCGGTACTGCCCCGACCGGACCCATAGCACGATACGCGCGCGGGGACGACTACCACGAAATAATGTGGCGAAAGCTGGATTGGCTCCACGAGTGGATTCAGGAAAAATCGAGCCAACCGGTCTCAGGAAAATCGTACGTAGACACCGGACCGATCCTCGAGCGCGATCTGGCTAGAAAGGCGGGGCTTGGATGGTTCGGGAAGAACACCAACCTCATTAACCCGCAGATCGGCTCGTTTTTCTTCATCGGCGCCTTGCTCACGGATCTGGAGTTAGAAGGCGACGCGCCGTTCGAAGCCGATCGCTGCGGAACGTGTACTCGCTGCCTCGATGCGTGCCCGACTGACGCCTTCGTCGCCGAGCGTGTGCTCGACGCGACGAAGTGCATCTCTTACCTCACGATCGAGGCGCGCGGATCAATGCCGGCCGAGCTTCAGGAAAGGGTTGGCTCACTGTTATATGGATGCGACATCTGTCAGGACGTATGCCCATGGAACCAGCGGTTCGCCCGTGACGCATCGCTCACCGAATTCCAGCCGCGGCCGATACTCGCTTCGAATGATTCACGTACGATCGCGGAAAAAATCCTGGGCATGGACGTCGAGCAGTTTCGCACCACCTTCAAGGGCTCGCCGATGAAGCGTGCGAAGCTTGATGGCCTGAAAAGGAACGCGAAGGTGGTCCTCGAGAACGCGCAAAGAGCCGCGGCCACGACTCACTAGTGTTTTCCCGGCCCGGCTGTGCTCTTGCAGTTATTCATCAAGCGCGTCTACACAATCCTGCCCTGCAACGTCTAAACCGACATGTCATCGATGCACCGGACGATCGAAGGCGAGGTTCTCGTCAATCACCTCACTCACGATGAGTGGATGATCGATCAGGACATTCTTTCCAGGCACGGGCGAACGGCGCGCACGCTGGTGAAGGAAGGTCCTCTTCGCCTGACGATGATGGCGATTGGCGCAGGGGGAAATCTGCCTCCACACTCGACTACGGGGCCCGTGACGATTCATGTGCTCGAGGGCGAGCTGACATTCAAGGCAGTCGATCGGGAGTATCCGCTGGCAACCGGCGACGTCCTTGTCCTGGCCGCAGGAGTAGAACACTCCGCCACAACTGTCAAAGGAGGCAAGTTCCTCCTGACTGTTTTCCACGCGCCATCGGCCGGATCGAGACTCCCCGCCGGATAATCGGCGATTTTGACAAGAAACCTTTTACGGATGGTGACTGACGATGCGATTCATGGTCATGGTGAAGGCGAGCAAGGATTCTGAGGCTGGCGTCATGCCGAGCGAACAGGATCTTGCCGAGATGGGCAAGTTCAACGAGGAGCTGGTGAAGGCAGGTGTTATGCTGACTGGCGAAGGGCTCCAGCCAAGCTCGAAGGGTGCGCGAGTCAAGTTTTCGGGTACCAAGCGGACGGTAGTCGAAGGGCCATTCGACGAAACGAAGGAACTGGTCGCCGGCTTCTGGGTTCTCCAGTGCAAGTCGAAGGAAGAGTGCATCGAGTGGATGAAGCGCTGCCCCAATCCGATGCCGGGAGAGGATTCCGAGATCGAGATCCGGCAGATCTTCGAGGCAGAGGATTTCGGCGAAGCGTTCACGCCGGAGCTGCGAGAACAGGAAGAGCGCCTCCGCGCGCAGGCAGCCGCTCAGAGATGATATCATTGTAGTTGATGCTTCCCAACGCACTCGCTGCATCTGCCCGCGCGCGGGCAGTCGCTGAAAATCGGCCGGTGCTCGCCAGCTTCACTGAACGAGCGCCGGAACTCGACCCATTGACCATTCTCGAATCGGCAGGAAGCGGCCTGGAATTCAACGGCCTTTCCGAGCATGCAGCGGCGGGAATGATGTACTGGACCCGGCCAGATGAAAGATTCACGCTGGCAGGACTCGGAGCGGTGGCGACGCTGACAGCGGAAGGTCCGGGCAGATTTGCCTCGATCGACCGTTCGTGGGGCAAGATCTTGAACGGATCCCTGGCGAACGCCAGTACCTCGGAGCGCCTCCCCGGCCCTGTCCTCATGGGTGGGTTTGCGTTCGAGAACGCTGGTCCGCAATCCGAGACATGGCGCAATTTTCCGAGTGCCCATTTCATCGTCCCCAGGATCCAGTTAACCGTAGCGGACGGAAAATGCTGGACCACCGTTTCGTGGATGGTCGCCGCTGATGGCCAGCCCGACATGGATATCGAGACGCTGCTGACGCTCAGGAGCAGCGTTCTGAAATCCGGAACGCCTGCTTTGAACGGTGAAATGGCGATCGGCGATCCGGCGGAGGTGCCCAGGTTCCGCGATTCTTTGCCGGCGGACGCGTGGCGGGAGATGGTATCATGCGCGATGGCGGCCATCCGCGCAGGCAACTTGCAAAAGGTGGTTCTCGCACGCGCGGTCGAGGCGACTGCTCTCCGAGATCTGAGCGTCTTCGAGCTCGTTCGGCAGCTTCGCGCATCGCAAGAGAGCTCATTCGTGTTCAGCTACTGGAGGAACGATTCGGCCTTCGTTGGCGCGAGTCCGGAGCGTCTCGTCCGCCTCGACGGTCACAGTGTGAGTGCGAGCAGTCTTGCCGGAACCGCTCGGCGCGGAGCGACCAAGTCTGAGGACGAGAAGCTCGCCGCGGAGCTCATTGCCAGCACGAAGGATCAGGCCGAGCACGCAGCAGTAAGAAATTCGCTGCGCCGGAATCTCGCGGAGGTATGCGACGACGTCGTCGCGGCGCAAACTCCGACATTGTTGACGCTTCAGCATATGCACCATCTGCATACCGCGGTCACCGGGAGGCTTCAGAGTGACAACTCACTGCTGGATCTGGTTGGCCGCCTGCACCCGACGCCGGCCGTTGGCGGGTCTCCAAGTGAAAACGCTCTGCAATTCATCCACGAAAACGAGCATTTAGACCGCGGGTGGTACGCTGCGCCGATTGGCTGGGTGGGACGTCACGCCGGAGAGTTTGCTGTCGCACTCAGATCGGGGGTGATAACTGGTGCGAATGCGACCTTGTTTGCCGGGTGCGGGATCGTCGCTGACTCCGATCCAGCGCTGGAACTCGCTGAATCGGCTCTGAAGCTTCAGCCGATGCAGTCGGCAATCGCAGCTGCGCTGGTTTCCCCGACGTCCGACTCGACAATCGTAGCGGGCTCGGAACAGCTTCAGTGACGATGGGACCAGCTAAAAAAGCGTTCGCATACGTAGGCGCGTTCGTGGACGAGCTGGTGCGCGCGGGCGTGCGGCACGTGTGCGTTTCGCCGGGCTCTCGCTCGACGCCGCTCGCGCTGACGATTGCGGCGAACCGGGCGCTCAGGATCTGGACGCACATCGACGAGCGCTCGGGCGCTTTTTTCGCGCTCGGGTTGGCGCGCTCGCTTCAGGAGCCGGTCGCACTTCTCTGCACGTCGGGAACGGCCGCGGCGAATTTTCTTCCGGCGATAGTTGAAGCGAAAAATTCCGGAGTTCCGCTACTCGTTTTGACGGCTGACAGACCACCCGAGCTGCGCGATGTCGGCGCGGCACAGACGATCGATCAGAACCGGCTGTTTGGCGCCCACGTGAAATGGTTCGTGGATGTCGCGTTGCCCGACGAAGCTCCTGATCTGCTTCGATATGTGCGGACGCTTGCGTGCCGTGCAGCCGCACACGCCAAGGCGACGCCACCGGGACCAGTGCATCTCAACTTTCCGTTCCGTGAGCCGCTGGTGCCTGCCCCGATTGCCGCTCCGCACGGCTTATCGCCCGCGGACAAAAGCGCGTGGACCGGACGAGCGGATGGAGCGCCGTGGGTGAGAGTCGAGGATTCGCCCCCGGCGATATCAGAAGCGGCAGCGACAGCACTCGCGGAGAAATTAAATGCGGCAGAACGGGCGTTGATCGTCTGCGGACCGCAGCCCGACTCATCGCTTGCTGCGCCATTAGCTGCATTGGCGAAGTCACTCGGCGCGCCGCTTCTCGTCGATCCACTGTCGCAGGTTCGCTGGGGTGCGCACGATCGCGACCCACTCATCGACCGGTATGATGCGACTCTGCGCGATTATCCAATCGCCGATTTGCTTTTACCCGATTTCATTTTACGGATCGGCGCTATTCCGACGTCGAAAACGCTCAACGAATATCTGAAGCGACAGTCGGGCGCGCCCCTGGTCGTGGTCGACCCCGCTCGCTGGCCCGACCCATCGTTACTGGCGACTGAGATCATTCACGCCGATCCGCGGATTGTCTGCGAAACGCTGCTGCCGATGATTGAACCGGGGGGCGCACAACGGAGCTTGGTTTGGCTCCAACGTTGGAACGACGTGAATTCCACTGCCGGTGCGGCACTCGATCGTCACATCTGCGCGCTTGACGAAACATTCGAGGGCCGAACACTGAACGACGTCGTTGCGAGCCTTCCTGAGACCGCAACGTTGTTCGTGAGCAGCAGTATGCCGGTTCGGGATCTCGATGCATTCGGCGCAGGTGATGCTCGCTCGATTCGCGTCCTGTCGAATCGCGGTGCAAACGGAATCGACGGCGTCGTGTCGAGCGCGATGGGAGCGGCCGCAGCAAACCGCGAGACAGGTGCCGGCCCCCTCGTTTTAGTGATTGGCGATCTCGCCCTCTATCACGACATGAACGGCCTGCTCGCAGCCAAGCTTCATTCGCTCGACGCAACTATTGTCGTGATCAACAACGACGGCGGAGGAATCTTCTCGTTTCTTCCGGAAGCTGCCCATGACGAGCATTTCGAGAAACTCTTCGGAACGCCTCACGGGCTGGATTTCGAGCGCGTGGCCGAGTTGTATGATGCAGTCTATCAAAGGGCAAACGATTCGGCGTCGTTGCGGCAAGCTGTTGCCAACGGCGCGTCGGGCACAGGTCTTCACATAGTCGAGATTCGCACGGACAGAACGCGCAACGTCGAGCTCCATCATGATGCATGGGCAGCAGTCGCCGCCGACCTCGACAGTCTTTGATTTAGTGAACGACGCGGAAGCCGTCGCTCACCACGACATTGACGCCGGCCGTGGACTTCACCTTTACATCGCGGAGAGTGGCAACGGTCCGCCGCTGGTTCTGCTCCACGGATTCACAGGATCGGCTGAAACATGGACGCCTTTCCGGCAAATGTTCGAATCGGCTTACCGCTTCATCGCCATCGACCAACCCGGCCACGGACGTTCGAGTTCGCCGGCCGATCCGTCCCTCTATCTAATCGACCGGTTTGGCGACGCTCTGAGCCGGGTCTTCGACTCCTTCCGAATCGACCGCGCAGTACTGGTCGGGTACTCCATGGGCGGCCGAGCGGCTCTGAGGTTCGCCGTTGACCATCTCGACCGAGTTGCAGGTCTGGTACTTGAAAGCACTTCGCCTGGAATCGCTGACGGGAAACAGAGATTCGATCGAACTGCCGCCGATACCGAACTGGCTGATCTAATCGAGCTGGACGGTATCGAAAAATTCGTCAGGCGCTGGGAAAGGCTGCCGCTATGGGACACGCAGCGACGGCTTTCGGATAAGACGCTCGCCGGCCAGCACGAACGACGTTTGACGAACAATCCAACCGGCCTTGCCAACAGTCTTCGCGGCGCGGGCGCGGGCAAAGACCTGCCGATGCTCGATGCGGCGATGCGAATTCGGGTGCCGGCTCTTCTCATTGCCGGGGCACTCGACTCGAAGTACGTAGCGCTAGGCGGATTACTCGAAAAGGCGATTCCCGATTCGCGGCTCAAAGTCATTCCCAACTCCGGCCACGCTGTCCACCTCGAACAGCCCGAGGCGTTTGCCGCGACGATACTCGAGTTTCTCTCGACTATCCCATCCGCGAGAGGCCGCTGGAAGTCACCCATCGAACATTAGGCTCGGCATTTTTAGATTGAATGGAAGTGAATTCAACGAAGATCGAGGAGATCGCATGACGGCGCAGTGGAAGTCGATCAAGACCTATACGGATATCAAATACGAGCGCATCGAAGGCGAGCCGATCGCGAAGATCACGATCAATCGCCCCGAAGTACGCAACGCATTTCGTCCGGAGACCGTTTCCGAGCTCATCGACGCGTTCGAGCATGCACGCGACGACATGACGACGGGGGTGATCATTCTCACTGGCGAGGGCGATCAAGCGTTCTGCTCAGGCGGCGACCAGCGAGTTCGTGGAGACGGAGGCTACGTTGGCGGCGACAAGGTACCGCGCCTCAACATTCTCGACGTACAGAAGCAGATCCGCTATTTGCCGAAGCCGGTGATTGCGGTGGTGGCTGGTTACGCGATTGGAGGCGGACACGTTCTTCATCTCGTGTGCGATCTCACAATCGCGGCCGACAACGCGAAATTCGGACAGACAGGTCCGAAAGTTGGAAGCTTCGATGCGGGTTTCGGCGTGAGTCACCTCGCACGCACGGTCGGGCACAAGAAGGCACGCGAGATCTGGTATCTCTGCCGGCAGTACGATGCAGAGCAGGCGCTCGACATGGGACTCGTAAATACCGTCGTGCCTCTCGAGCAGCTCGAGGCCGAGTCGCTCCAGTGGGCGAGAGAGATCGCGGAGAAGAGCCCGATGGCGCTGCGTTTTCTGAAAGCAGCTTTCAACGCTGATACCGACGGCGCAGCTGGTCTTCAGCAAATCGCGGGTGACGCGACGCTTCTGTATTACCTCACCGAGGAAGCAAAGGAAGGAAAGAACGCGTTCCTCGAGGGTCGTCAACCCGATTTCGGAAAGTTTCCCCGCTATCCGTGAGCGCGACAAGAGCGGTTGAAATTCGCCCGGCGCGAGCATGGCTACTCGCGTCACGACCGGCAACCCTCCCTGCCGCTGCGGTTCCAGTGTTTGTCGGGGCAGGGGCCGCGATTGGCGAAGGTTCAATACTTCGTCCGCTGGTGCTTGCAGTAACTCTTCTCTGCGCGCTGCTCATACAGATCGGGACGAATTTTGCGAACGACTACTCTGATTTTCACCGCGGAGCCGATCACGAAGGCCGGCTTGGGCCGGTGCGAGTAACTCAAAGTGGCTTGATCACTCAGGAGGGGGTGCGACGCGGCATCGTGGTCGCGTTCGGACTCGCTGCGCTTCTCGGAGCGTGGCTGGCCTGGATCGGCGGCTGGCCGATTATCGCGATCGGCGTGCTTTCCATTATTTCCGGCCTGGCCTATACCGGTGGGCCGTTCCCGTTCGGCTACCACGGGTTCGGCGACATCTTCGTGTTCGTGTTCTTCGGACTAGTCGCAGTAACAGGAACTGCGTTCCTTCAGACCGGAACCTGGAGCCAGTTCGCTCTCGTGTTGGCGATTCCGGTTGGATTACTCGTGACGAACATTCTTGTCGTCAACAACCTTCGGGATCTTCCAACGGATCGCGCCGCGAACAAGCGCACGCTGGCTACTCGCCTTGGCGATCGCGCGACGCGAGCGCAGTACGCCTTGTTCGTCGTTGTCTCGTATGCTGTTCCCCTGTTTCTGGCGATCGCTGATGCATCGCATCGGTGGCTCATGCTCACGTGGCTCACGTTGCCACTCGCATTCATTCTCACGCGGAGCGTGCTTGGCGGCCTCGCTGGAAGGGAACTGAATCCGATTCTAAGGAAGAGCGGACAGTTGTTGCTGTTGTTCGGCATACTCCTCGCAGCCGGTGCCGCGATCGGCCGCGCGTGACCGGGAGCATCACCGTGTTTCCTGACTGGATATCGCACCAGGCACAGGCAAAACCGGGTCACACGGCTCTCGTTGTTGATGAAAAGGAGTGGACGTTTGTTGAGCTCGATGCGGCAGTAACGAAGACGTCGCGAAAACTGGCGACGTTTGGCGTACGCGCCGGCGACCGCATCGGGACGCTGTTGCACAACAGTTTCGAGCTGGCTGTCCTGCCGCACGCTGCGCTTCGGCTTGGCGCCACGCTCGTTCCTCTAAATGTGAGATTGAGCGAGTACGAGCTCGCGTGGCAGATTGGCGATTCAAGTCCACGCGTGTTGATGGTCGATGCTCGCACTCACGATCTAGCTGCGTCCGCGCTCCGCGAACATCCCGCCGTTCGTGCCTTGGCCCCGGACGAATTCGCCGCCGCCCTTGAATCCGATATTGACCTGCGATTAAGACACGACGGAGACTCAGTTCTTGCGACTGTCTATACGTCGGGGACAACAGGCCGGCCCAAGGGCGCGATGCTGACCGTGTCCAATTTCTGGTGGAGCGCAATCGGGTCCGCTATGAACCTCGGCACTCAGCCTGAAGATCGCTGGCTCGCGTGCATGCCGCTGTTTCACGTCGGCGGATTGTCGATTCTGATTCGGTCGGCGATTTACGGAATCACTGCGGTTGTCCACGACGGCTTTGATGAAACGGCGGTGGACTCAGCCATCGATGACGGTGTCTCGGTCGTGTCGGTGGTTGCCGTGATGCTCGAGAGGATGCTGGACCAGCGAGAGGGACGCTCCTATCCGTCAACGCTTCGCTGCATTCTCCTCGGTGGCGGTCCTGCGCCCTTGCGACTGCTCGAGCGAAGCATGTCGATGTCCGCGCCCGTGGTTCAGACTTACGGACTAACCGAGACTTGCTCGCAGGCGGTGACCCTTTCGCTGGAGGGAGCGACCGACAGACCTGGAGCTTCAGGCAAGGCGCTCTACCCCAACGAGATTCACATCGAACAGTCGGCCGAGTATTTGTCGGTTGAAGGTGCAGGTGAGATTCTGGTGCGCGGGCCAATCGTGATGAAGGGCTACGCCGGACAGTCCGAGGCGACGGCTCTCGCAATCCGAGGTGGCTGGCTGCACACCGGAGACATCGGCCGACTCGATGAACAAGGATATCTATACGTCCTCGACCGTCGCGACGATCTGATCGTTACAGGCGGCGAAAACGTTTATCCGGCGGAGGTGGAGGCAGTACTGTTGTCACATCCGTCAGTTGCCGAAGCCGGCGTAATTGGCATTGCCGACGACGAGTGGGGACAGAGCTTCGTTGCCATCATGCGCTTGTCGAAGCCGAACGGTGGCCCCGTCCCCGACGCAGCCGCACTCGACGCATACTGCCGGGCTCGTCTGGCCGGATACAAGATCCCGAAGGAGTTCCGGTTTGTCAGCCAGTCACTGCCGCGCACCGCATCGGGAAAACTGCGTCGATCAGAACTTCGCGAATTCGCAAACGTGCGACCGGGTACGAGACACTCTTCCGCGTGATGCGGGCGAGCCGGATCGCGCCGGCTCTATCCCGCAACTACTAAGGCTTCTTCGCCGATGGAGGAAGCATTCCATTGAGGCGCATGTAGATCGCAAGCTGGCTGTAGTGATCGGCCCAGTCCCCGACGGTGAGAGTCATGACCGCCGCGCGGCTCATCTTCCGGCCGCCGAACATAGGAAGCTCCTCAGTCAACTTTGAATCATCGACACTGGCGAGTGACTTCGTGCAGAACTCGAACGTCTCCTCGAGCATCTCGACGAGCTCCTTCTTCGACGACTTGCCGGTGAGTTTTGCGCGGGTAGGGGCCTTTGCGCCGGCGATTGTTCCGCAGAGGAAGTCGTTTCCCTGGTTGAGGTGCTGGACAATGTCGCCAACGCTCATCTGGGCCGGAGTGGGCTTGTAGCCATATTTATCGGCCGGGATGTCTTTCGCCGCTGCAATTAGGTTTTTTGCCTCGCTGGATGCGAAATCCCGGAAGGCGGTCGCCACCGGTGCCTGCGCCGTGGCGGAGCTCGAGATTACGGCCGTAGCCAAAGCGGCGGTATATAGACGGATACGCATAAAAGTCCTCGTTGGGGGAATCCCAATTCTGATACCGGGAGCAGGCGGTGTCCAGCGAGCGAGAATTAAATCAGGGGTCGATGTGTGCCCGAGAACAGCCTGAGCCTGGCTCGACCTGCGGGCACGCAAGGCGCGGCGCACCACTCGCCATATTTGCGCCTCGTCGTCTATAATGACCGCAACGCGCTTGATCATTGCTCTCCTATCGCACGATTCAGCGCGCCTTACCACCTTTGCCATAAAGCGAAGTGAGAATCGTCGCCGGAAAGTTTGCGGGAAGAAAACTCGTGTCGCCCCAGGGCTCTCGCGTACGCCCGACAGCGGAACACGTCCGCTCGGCCATGCTCGACATGCTCCACGCTGACGTCCCCAGGGCAAGGATCCTCGACCTGTTTGCCGGCACTGGTGCGCTCGGACTCGAAGCAATTTCGCGCGGCGCGTTGTGGACGGACTTCGTGGAGTTTCGGCCGGACAGCCTTCACTCCCTGAAGGCGAACATCGCGGCTCTCCATCTGTTGAAGAACACGCGCGTTTTCAAGCGCGACGCGCTGCGTTTCGCCGCTAGCCTCAGCGACGACGCGTACGACATCGCCTTCTGCGATCCGCCCTACGGGTCGAAGATACTCGACCGAGTGATCGACACATGGAAGGAAAAGCGGTTCTCGAAAATTCTCGCCGTCGAGCACACCACCGATCACGTCATCCCGCCAGGCGACTCCCACCGCGATTTCGAGGACACCACGGTGACGATTTACCGCCGACTCCCCTCTGCCAGCTCTTGACCACGGCAGCGATGTTGTTATTCGCAAACCAAGACTCTCCGTGCTAAACTAAGCCAGTCCTCTATCAGACTCGCCGCCGCGCCATCGATTGACCAATCCCTCTTCGTCGACCTCAGAGTCCGAGCTCCGCGCCCGCGTGGAGAAAGGGCTCGCGCCCGCGTACGAAGTCCAGGATGAGATCGGGCGCGGCGGAGCGGGTATCGTCTACCGCGCGCGCGATTCGAGACTGAAGCGCGAAGTTGCGATCAAGCTGCTTCCTCCAGATCTCGCGTTTCGCTCCGACGTTCGCGAGCGATTCATGCGCGAGGCAGAGACATCGGCGCGTCTCAATCATCCCAACATCGTTCAGATTTATTCGGTCGACGAGAAAGACGGACTCGCCTATTTCGTGATGGCCCTCATCGAAGGCCAGAACCTCGGCGATCGCGTCCGGATGGGCGGAGCGCTTTCGTTCGCGGAGGCGAAGAAGGCACT
The DNA here is from genome assembly GCA_039921425.1 of Gemmatimonadaceae bacterium. Taxonomy (GTDB): domain Bacteria; phylum Gemmatimonadota; class Gemmatimonadetes; order Gemmatimonadales; family Gemmatimonadaceae; genus UBA4720. The sequence goes on from JBDSBT010000253.1 coordinate 12,597, forward strand.
TCGCGAAGTCGCCGACGCGCTCGCGTACGCGCACGTGCACGGAGTTGTCCATCGCGACATCAAGCCGGACAACATTTTGCTCGACGGTCAGTCGCACCGGGCGATGGTCACGGATTTCGGTATCGCGCGAGCAGCGACTGAAGGCGATTCGCGCCTCACCGCAACAGGCACGACGATCGGAACTCCGTCCTACATGTCGCCTGAGCAATGCGCCGGTGATCGCCAGCTCGACGGCCGCTCCGATCTCTACTCGCTCGGCGCCGTTGCCTACTACATGCTCACCGGTCAGCCGCCGTTCACTGGACCGACGACCCCGGTGATCATGATGAAGCAGGTGACGGAACAGGTCGTGCCGCCCTCTCGGCTCCGCGCCGGCATGCCCGCTGATCTGGAGCGGATCGTGTTGCGTTTGCTGGAGAAAGATCCGGCCAATCGTTTTGCTGATGGTTCGGACGTCGTCAGAGCCCTCGACGGAGCGCCGGTCCAACCAGTTGAGACGTCAAGCTACCCCGGATACTCGGCTGCGCAGCCGCAGCAAACTAGAGCGCCGTTCGGGTTGCCCTTTGGCGTGCCGATGGCGCCGATGCTTCCCGGATTTGAGGGCATGCCTGGTTACAACGCTCAGATGATAGGAATCAGGTCGCGGCGCGACGCGAGAGCTGCCAGGCATGATGAAAAGCAGCGATTGAAGGAAGAAAAAGAAAATGCGAAGCCTTTGCCCGACAGGATTCGCGGATTTCGCAGGCGGCTCGCGAGCTACGTGGGTACAACGACATTCCTGTTCGGCATCAACGCGGTTACGCAGGCCGGCCAGCATCACTTCTGGTGGGCCGTGTTTCCTGCGATGGGAATGATGATGGGCATTTGGGGAGAGGCCGGAAATCTCTGGGCAGCGGGCGCG
>JBDSBT010000254.1:0-9269 GCA_039921425.1 Gemmatimonadaceae bacterium
TGAAAACCGTTGACAGGCTGGATTTGACTTAACACTGTTAAGCCGCGATGGTTAACACTGTTAAGTCACCACGAGACAAGGCCCTCGACGCCGCGTTCGACGAGTTCAGCCAAACCGGCGACATCTCCATGCGGAAGGTCGGAGATGCGGCGGGAGTATCGGCCGCTGCATTGTATTACCATTTCGCAAGCAAGCAGAAGCTGCTCGACGCCGTAGGTGACCGTGGCTTCGCGATGTTCGACTCACGCCTTCGTGCCATCTGGCATGCCGAGCCGAGTGGGGTGGTGATTGGTATTCTGGACGGGTACCGCCAGTTCGCGGCGGATCATGCAAATCTTTTTGGCCTCATGTTCGTCGAGCCGCGGCCGTCCGCCCGGAAATTCCCGAGCGATTTCGGTGCTCACCGCTCAGCAGTTTTCAACCTGCTATGGAAAGCGGTTGGAGATTGCATGGAGGAGCCTGACGATGGCGACCACTCGGACTCATTGTATTTAGCCCACGATTTATGGGCACTCGCTCACGGACAGATACTACTCTGGCGCGCCGGCCGCTTCAGCGACGAGCGCGCGTTCCGCGAAGTTCTACGAAGATCGATCGACCGTTTCCTGGACGCCCTCTGAAATTGCCGTCATCGGGACTCGGCCTGGCTGAGCATCTGAAAGCAAACGTGTAACGAATCGCTGGCCCTCCGCAACTCGTTCGATCTCTATCGCGATCGCGTCAACACCATGCTCGAGTCTTTCGAGGCGCTGAGCGGTTTCGCCAGTCAGTTGCTGCATCGGGGTGGCGGCTTGCCTGCTAGAGCGCTTCCATAAAAACCGCGAGAGAGTGAGGGTCAGTGGAAACAGGACGAAGACGATGAAGACCCCGGAAATCTGCATGACGTTCCTGGGAATGTCGCCATTGTTGCCGAGATTCTGTGAGCTGGCGATGGCGGCCAGCGGCGCGCTCGAGAGCTGTTGGCCCGTTGAGGCTATGTCCGATTCGATCTGCACCATTCGCTTGTCGAGAACTTCGATGCGCTGTTCGAGTCCCGTGCGGCTCGCCCCGGCCGGAGCTGTTTTCAGCTCTTCGGAAAGAGAATGGCGTCGGTCTGCGGCCGAATTGAGCTGATTCGACAGCTCATTTCGCTGCGACCTGAGAGCTGCGACTTCCCGCCCCGTCATCGGGACAGGAATTGTGTGCTGAACGCCGTCCGCCCCTTTTATGATGATGGCGGTCGGACTGATCGGCGGTTCTGGTGGGGTCGGTGTCGTGACTGTCGTCGCTTGCATGCGGACTCCTACGTCCGATTTTGGCCGGAGGTTACAGGGACGGGGGCGATTTGCATTCTCATCTTTACGGCGCCGTCTCCATGAACGTGATTGTCTTCTCCTTGTCCTGGGCGTAGCGCAGGGCCCATGCGTCCTGAAACAGGAGAAGCGGATTTCCTTTCGCGTCGAACAGGAGAGTGGTGCCCTGCCCGCGCGCGACACGCTCGATGTCGTCCATTGGGCCACTTACCCAGCGCGGATAACGTCCAGCAAATGGCTCGAATTTGCAAGGAACCCCGTACTCTGTCTCGAGTCGAAAGAGCATTACGTCGAACTGCAGGAGTCCAACTGCGCCGACGATCGGCGTTGGACTTGTGGTGTCGGTTCCCGAAGTGAAGAACACCTGCGCGGCGCCTTCTTCGGTGAGTTGGCGGAGCCCCGTATCGAGCTGCTTTCGGCGCATTTGGTCTTTTACGATGACGCGGGCGAAGTGCTCAGGTGGAAATCGCGGAATTCCCTGAAATTCCAGGTCGCCGTTGTTTGAGAGTGTGTCGCCGATTCTGAGGACACCGCGATCCATCACGCCGATAACGTCACCTGGCCACGCCTCCGTGATCGCAGTCCGCTCGCGCGCCATGAACTGCTGCGGTGCCGCGAGTCGGATCGGCTTGCCGGTGCGAACGTGATTCACCTGCATGCCGGCTTCGAATTTTCCCGAGCACACGCGCACGAACGCGACGCGGTCTCTGTGCTTCGGATCCATGTTTGCCTGGATCTTGAAAACGAAACCGGTGAACGCTATGTCGGTCGGTTGAATGGTTCCGATCGAGGACTCTCGCGGTAATGGTGGCGGCGCGAGGTCCAGGAATTCTTTCAGGAACGGCTCGAGCCCGAAGTTCGTGAGCGCGCTCCCGAAGAACACGGGTGACAGCTCGCCGGCGAGGAGCTCGTCGTGGTCGAAGGGATGTCCGGCTTCGTCGAGCAGCGTGATGTCGTGTACGAGCTGTTGGTGAGACTCGGGGCCAAGAAGGTCGTGCAGCTCCTTGCTGTCGAGAGAACCGACTTTGACTTCTGCACGTGTAGCGCCGTGCTCCTCGTCGCGCGAGAAGAGGTGAATCAATGCTCGGCGCCGGTCAAAGACGCCCACGAAGGTGCCGTCGCGGAAAATTGGCCAGGTGACCGGGTGACACTTGATCGCGAGATCGGCTTCGACATCGCTGACGAGCTTGAGCGGATCTTCGCCCGCGCGGTCGCACTTGTTGACGAACGTGAAGATCGGGATGCGGCGCTTTTTACAGACTTCGAACAGCTGGCGCGTGCGCTCTTCAACTCCGCGGCGATTGTCGAGAAGCATCACCGCGCTGTCGGCGGCGACGAGGGTTCGGTACGTGTCTTCAGAGAAGTCTTCGTGACCCGGAGTGTCGAGCAGGTTCACGTGGTAGCCGTCGTACTCGAACTGCATCACGCTCGACGTCACCGAGATTCCACGCTCCTGCTCGAGTTTCATCCAGTCCGACGTGGCGTGACGAACTGCGCGGCGCGCCTTTACCGAGCCAGCGAGATGAATCGCGCCGCCGTAAAGGAGGAGTTTTTCGGTCAGGGTTGTCTTGCCGGCGTCGGGATGGCTGATGATCGCGAACGTGCGGCGAAGGCGGATTGCGTTTTCGAGGTCGGTCACTGTCTGAAGCGTTAGTGAAGATCGTACTCCATCCTAACGCATTCGTCGGTGTGACGGGAATCTGGATGTGGCGTGTTTGTCCTCTCACACCCAAATTGCTGCTCCCCACACCCAGGGCAGTCCATGTTTTCGTATTACCGCGGAGCAGTTGTCCTTTCAGTCGGCGTGCTCGTATCGCATGGAGCCCTGCCAAACCGCCCAGCGAATTCACCAACAAAAAACCCCAGCCCCCTGCCGGTCATCGAAGCGAACGACAATCGAAAGCCTGCAGGTATTCTTCGAAACGATACGCTGCGAATCAACCTCGTCGTTCAAATGGCACGCTGGTATCCCGAGGCGAGCGACGGACCGTTCGTTGATGCTGCCGCGCTGGCGGAGGAGGGTCATGCGCCGACGGTTCCTGGACCGCTCATTCGGGTGCCGTCTGGTACAACGATCGTAGCAACTATTCGGAATTCTCTCGTCGATTCCGCTGCGTGGGTCAGAGGCATGATGACGCGTCCCAGCCCTGACGACAGCACAGCTATCAAGCCTGGACAGAGCCACACTTTCACATTTCCTGCCGGCACGCCCGGCACATACATGTACTCGGTTGAGCCGGGTATGACCGACTGGAACAAGGGTGAGCGCGAGCAGATGACATCGGCGCTCATCGTGGATCCACTGAACGGTAGAACTGACGACAGGGTCTTTGTCATCAACATCTACGGCGAGCCGATTGACTCGACGCATTATCGGAACGCGGTTGCAATCAACGGCAAGGGCTGGCCGTACACCGAGCGGATATCGGCAAACGTTGGTGATAGCCTCAGGTGGCGGGTCATCAACGGAAGCGTTCGAGGTCATCCCATGCATTTGCACGGTTTCTACTTCAAAATGCTGTCACAAGGCACTCCGTTTCGCGACACAGCATTCACTGCCGACCGTCGACGAATGTCAGTTACGGAGGACATGGACGCATTTACCACTATGTCGATGGTCTTCAGCCCCAATCGTCCCGGCAACTGGCTCTTTCATTGCCATCTCGTATTCCACGTAAATCACGATGCCCGGCTGGACGATACGGGTGGCGAGCACATGCACGAGGCCGACCCGAACAAGCACATGGCGGGACTTGTTCTCGGGCTGATCGTGAATCCCGCGCCTAAAGCGATCGCATCCACTTCGAGCGCGAAGGTCGCGAAGTTCAGACTATTCGCCGACGAGAAGCCTCGAAAAGGTCGCAGCCCGCTCAGCATGTCTTACGTGCTGCAGCGCGGACCAACTCCACCCGCGCCTGATTCCGTCGAGAAAGCCGGAGGCGTGCTGGTTTTCCATCGCAACGTTCCGACTGAAGTGACAATCATCAACCGGTCGCACCAGGGCACAGCCGTGCACTGGCATGGCATCGAGCTCGAGAGTTTTTCGGATGGTGTTGCCGGCTGGAGCGGTATGTCGAAGAAGGTCGCTCCGATGATAGCGCCGCAGGATTCCTTTGTCGCACACTTGACGATGCCGCGCGCGGGGACGTTCATCTACCACACCCATCTCAACGACATCGAGCAGCTGACATCGGGAATGTACGGAGCCGCGGTCGTCCTCGAACCGAAACAGAAATACGATCCTTCAACCGATCACGCCTTTGTCCTCGGCTGGGATGGTGAAACCGGAAAGAAGTTTGTCGTCAACGGCGATACGCTTCCACCGCCTCTTGAGATAAAGCGAGGGACGACTCACCGGTTCCGTTTCGTCAACATCGCACCCGCAGATCGTTTTCGGTTCGCGGTCAGGCAGGACACTGTTCCGTCAACCTGGACGCCTCGCGCGAAGGATGGCTACGACCTTCCACTCGGTAACCGAAGGGAAGGCCCGGCAATAAGGCGGTTGAATGTCGGTGAGACGTTCGACGCCGAGTTCACGCCGAAATCACCGGGCGAGTATCAGATTACCGTGGGTTCGAAAAAACCGTACGTCTGGGTTCAGCGACTCGTAGTTCGCTGAGCCGGCTTCCGCGTTACATGGCCTGAACGAGCGCCTTGTAGCGCGGAGACTCGCGAATCGCGTCGAGATCGCTATCGTGCTCGATCCATGACGGATCGCCCCACCCCTTTTCCACCGAATGTTCGAGAGCCTCGAGCGAGTCGTCGATTCTCCCAAGCAGCGCATATGTGCACGCGATGTTGTACAGAAGCATGGGGTCGTCCGGGTCAACGGCGATCGCCCTCCGGGCAAAGTCCACCGCCCTTTCTTCGTCGTGGATGTTGGCGTTGCCCGTAGCGCCAAGAATCAGCGCGCGTGAGTCCTCGGGATTGAGCTCGAGATGGTGGTCAATCAGGTCCACCTGACGCCGGTAAGCCACGTTCGCTTCTTCCTTTCTGCCGAGTGCAACAAGCGCCTGCCCCATGAACATGGGTATCTGAAAATCTTCCGGACGGATTACCGCGCAGCGCTCGAACAATTTCACAGCTTCTTCGTAACGACCCTGTGAAAGTCGTGCCCGTCCGAACAGAAGCGAAGCTTCGAACAGCTTAGGATCGAGTCGTAACGCCGTTTCAAACTCAACCTCAGCTTCGTCGAATCGCTTGCTGAGTGACACGGCGAGTCCGCGCGCAACATGCGCTTCGGCAAGCTCTGGTTCCAGCTCCAGGGCTTTGCTGCTCGCGATGTCGGCCTGGCGCAGGTTGAATTCGCGCGCATCGAAATACGTGTAGAGAAACGAGTAGCAATCCGCGATGCCCGCATATGCGCGTGCATACTCCGGATCGATCTCGATCGCACGCGTGAACATCTGCCGCGCGTATTCGAGACTCTTTCGCCGAACCTGGTGAAAGTACTGCCTGCCGCGAAGATAGAAATCGTATGCCTGGACGTTCACGGCGCGGCCTTTTTCGATCTGCTTCTTTTCACCCTCGCTCAGGATGACACGCAGAGCTTTTACGATGGCTTGCGAGATGTCGTCCTGAATCGCGAACACGTCTTCCATCTCGCGGTCGTAGCGTTCTGACCAAAGTTGATATCCGTCCGCCACATTGACGAGCTGTGCGGTGATACGAAGACGGTTGCCCATTCGTCGTACACTTCCGTCGAGAACGGTAGATACACGAAGCTTCCTTCCAACTTCGGCGAGATCTTCATTCTTTCCCTTGAGAGCGAAAGAAACCGTACGCGATGCGACGCGGAGCGATTGAATCCTCGATAGCGCGTTGATGATCTCCTCTGCCATACCATCGGCGAAGTATTCGTTCTCGACATCATTGCTCATGTTCGAGAATGGAAGCACGGCAACCGACTTGGCTGACGACATGGATTGCTGCGGAAGGGTCTGCGAGTCGGTTGGAGTCACAAGGTTTCCGGAACCGAGCGCTTGCGCAAATTGGGCGGAGCTCTTAAAACGGGTTTCGAGGTCGGTTGACATCGACTTGTTCACGGCGCGCTCCACAGACTCCGGAATGCCGGAACGCAGCGATCGCAACGGCTTGACTGTTTCGGTGAATCGCTTTGCCATCACTGCCTGCGCGGTCGGCCCGGTGAAGGGGCGTTCGCCGCTCAACATCTCGTAGAGAACGCATCCGAGACTATACTGATCGCTTCTTCCGTCGAGATTAGTCTCGCCTGCGGCCTGCTCGGGACTCACGTACGCCGGTGTGCCGATCATCATTCCGGTTTGCGTAAGTGTCTCCGAACCAGCCGAGCTGACCGCCTTGGCGATACCGAAGTCCATCACCATCGCCTCGCCTTCGTAGACCATCACGTTTTCCGGCTTGATGTCGCGATGCACGATCCCCTGACGATGCGCGTAGTCGAGCGCCGACGCGATCGCTCGAGCATGGTGCACGGCTTCCTCAATCGGAAGCTGACGATCCCTGTCGAGCCTCTCTCGCAAAGACTCGCCTTCCACATAAGGCATTACATAGAAAAGAAATCCCTCAGCCTCACCAGAGTCGTGAAGCGGGAGTATGTGCGGATGATTAAGTCGTGCAGCAAGTTTTATCTCGCGTAGAAAACGATCGGGTCCGAGACTCGCGGCCAGGTCAGGATGCAGAACCTTAAGTGCAACCAACCGCTCGTGCTTCGCGTCCTGTGCGAGATAAACCGTTGCCATTCCACCGCGGCCGAGCTCACGGTCGATACTGTAAACCTGCGAAAAAGCATGCTTGATTCTGTCAATATTTGTGGATTGCATCTACATCGCCTGGGAGAGAGCCTGAAAGCGCATGTTTTTTCGCAACGGATCGAGGTCCGGGTCGTGGTCGATCCACTCCTTATGCCCAAATCCCTTATCTACAGCGCGCTCAAGGCAGTTCATCGCATCATCGTTCCTGTTGAGCGCAACGTAAGTGCAGGCAACATTGTAGAGAAGCATCGGGTCTTCGGGATCGATCGCGAGCGATCTGTCGGCGTATTCCAGGGCCTTGGGGAGGTTGCCGAGTCGCGCGAAGAAGGCTGCGGCGAGGTTTGCGGCGCGAGCATCGTCCGGGTTCAGCTCGAGACGATCTTCCATGAGCTTGAGCGCACGCCGAAGGCCCGCATCCCTCTCTTCGACCAGACCCAGCGAGCCGAGCGATTGCGCGAGCATACCGGGGGCCTGGAAATCATCGGGTCGAAGTGCAGATGCTCTTTCGAACATCCTCACTGCTTCCGAGAATCTCCCGGCCGATTGAAGCGCTCTGCCATACCAATACGGAGCTTCGTAGAGCTTGGGATCGAGCTTCATCGCAATCTCGAACTCTCTCTCCGCCTCCTCGAAATTCTTTTTCAGCGAGACCGTCAAGCCGCGCGCAACATGCGCCTCGGCCAGCTCTGGCTCGAGCTCCAACGCTTTCTGGCTCGCGATGTCTGCCTGTCTCAGATTGAACTCGCGGGCATCGAAGTACGTGTATAGAGTCGCGCACGTATCTGCCACGCCCGCGTACGCGCGAGCATAGTCACGATCGATCTCGATCGCCTTGTTGAACATCTGCCGAGCGTATTCGAGACTCTTTCTGCGGAGCTGGTGAGTGTACTGTCGGCCTCGGAGGTAGTAATCGTAGGCCTGCACATTCTCAGTGCGCGATTTCTCGATCTGCTTCTTCTCGCCTTCGGTGAGAATGACTCGCAGCGCGTTTACGATCGCCTGCGAGATGTCGTCCTGAATCGCGAAAATGTCTTCGATCTCGCGGTCGTATTTATCCGACCACAGGTTCGACCCGTCGGCGACGTTGACGAGCTGCGCGGTGATGCGAAGACGGTTTCCCATCTTCCGCACGCTCCCTTCGAGAACCGTCGAGACTTTCAGCTTCCGGCCAATTTCACCGATGTCGTCGTTCTTCCCCTTGAATGAGAAGGATGAGGTCCGCGACGTCACTCTCAGCGACTGAATCTTTGTCAGCGCATTGATGATCTCCTCGGCCATTCCGTCGGTGAAGTACTCATTCTCGGCGTCTGCGCTCATGTTCGTGAACGGCAGCACGGCAACCGACTTTGCCGCTGACGTGGCCGCTTTGGGGAGCGAAGCGGTGTCCGTCGGCGTGGACATGTTCGTAGACGCCAGTGCCTGTGCGAATTGCGCCGATGTCGTGTATCGCCCGGTCGATTCAGTCGCCATCGCGCGCATCACCGCTTTCTCGACGTTTTCAGGAGTATCGTGCCTGATTGTGCGCAGTGGCTTCGGCGTTTCCGTGAAGCGTTTGGCCATAATGGCTTGAGGAGTGGCGCCGCTAAACGGACGCTCCCCGGTAATCATCTCGTAGACCATGACCGCCAGGCTGTACTGGTCGCTTCTCCCGTCGAGATTCATCTCGCCCGCTGCCTGCTCGGGACTCACATATGCAGGAGTTCCGATCATCATTCCGGTTTGCGTGAGCGTCTCGGTGCCGGCCGCACTGACTGCCTTTGCGATACCGAAGTCCATCACCATCGCTTCGTTCTCATACAGCATCACGTTTTCGGGCTTGATGTCGCGATGGACGATTCCCTGTCGGTGTGCGTAGTCGAGCGCTGATGCAATCGCGCGCCCGTGATGCACTGCTTCCTCGATAGGAAGCTGCTGATCGCGGTCGAGTCTCTCCCTCAGTGATTCACCCTCGACATACGGCATGACGTAATACAGAAATCCGTCTGCCTCACCGGAATCGTGCAACGGCAGGATGTGCGGGTGATTGAGTCGTGCCGCGAGTTTGATTTCTCTCAGGAATCGATCAGGGCCGAGGCTTGCTGCGAGATCTGGATGTAGGACTTTGAGGGCAACCAGACGCTCGTGCTTCGCATCCTGCGCGAGATACACGGTCGCCATCCCGCCCTTGCCCAGCTCGCGATCGATCTTGTAGGTGTCCGAAAGCGCAATTCGAAGACGGTCCAGCGGAAGGGGAGTCTGCATCACA
>JBDSBT010000255.1:0-7729 GCA_039921425.1 Gemmatimonadaceae bacterium
AAATGCTCTATAACATCCTTCTTGTAGTTCTTGTGATCGACGCCGTCGTATTGATTGCGGCGATCCTCCTGCAGTCAGGCAAGGGAAGCGGACTCGCCGCCAATTTCGGCGGAGCGAGCTCGTCACCCGATGCCTTCATTGGTATTCGTCAGGCTGGAACTCTGCTCACCACCGCAACGTGGTGGGGAGCCGGGATTTTCTTGTTCCTCGCATTTGTTCTTCAGGTCATGTCCACGCGCGCTCAGGTGCCGAAATCTGTGCTTGAAGACACGTTTGGCCAGCCGGCACCGGCCGCACCAGCTACGCAGGCACCGGTCACGGCAGCGCCAGCGGTTCCTCTCACTCCGGCAACGGGTGCGGCGACAACGCCACCGCTAACCGCACCTGCAACCACGGCTCCGGCAACTACGCCGCCCGCTGGTCAGCCGAAGCGCTAGACGAGCTGAGTTGAAGGACTCCGAGACTCAGCCGGGGTTCCTCCTCCTAGAGGACGGAACCCTTTTTGTTGGCCGCCTTCGAATCGGCTCAGGGAAGAGCGCCGGAGGCATTCCGACGGTGGCAGAGGTCGTCTTCTCGACGAACATGACGGGCTACCAGGAGATGTTCACCGATCCGTCGTTCGGCGGCCAGATCGTCGTGATGACCGCGCCGCAGATCGGCAACTACGGCATCAACGCCGATGATCCCGAATCTGCTCATCCTCAGGTCGCCGGAGTGGTGGTTCGGGAGCTCTCGAGCACCTTTTCGAACTGGCGCGCGACGGGCGACCTGGAGTCGTGGCTGTCGGCCTCCGATGTGCCCATCCTGCAAGAGATTGACACCCGTCGCCTCACTCGGCACTTGAGATCGGCCGGCGTCATGCGTGGCGTCATTGGTGCAGGGTCAAGCCCGTCGGCAGGAGCGGTGGGGGAGCTTGAGGCGTGCCCGTCCATGGAAGGTCTTGACCTCGCAACCCCGGCGTCCACAAAGCAACGGTATTCGTGGGGCAACCCTTCCGCCTCGCGGCATATCATCGCCTATGATTTCGGAATCAAGCGAAACATCCTTCGGCTCTTCGCCGATCACGAATGCCGCGTAACCGTCGTTCCGGCGCAGACTTCAGCCGCCGATGTGTTGGCCGAAAAGCCAAACGGCATCTTTCTTTCGAATGGCCCGGGTGATCCGGAAGCGATCACCTATGGTCCAGATGTCGTACGGGAACTTGCAGTTAGCGGCACGCCGGTCTTTGGCATCTGCCTCGGCCACCAGATGCTTGGAATCGCATTTGGCGGCGCTACATCAAAGCTCCCGTTCGGACACAGAGGCGGAAACCACCCGGTAAAGGACATGCGTTCCGGTCGGGTCCTGATCACGTCGCAGAATCATGGGTTTGCGGTGGAGGGCGATGCTTCCGGAATCAAGGGAAGTTCTGCGCTCAACGTCACTCACGTGAACCTGAATGACGGAACAGTTGAAGGCCTCCGCCACCGGTCATTGCCTGTATTTGGAGTGCAGTATCACCCTGAAGCCGCGCCCGGACCGCACGACGCCGTGCCCCACTTCGACGAGTTCATCGAAGCGATAAAGTCGCGGTGAGCAGGTTTGCGAAAGGCCTGAAAGCACCTTCAACAAACTTGACACGATTTCAGTAACGTCATACTTTCTAACGAGTTACGTTACTGCTGGGTGCGTCAAACCTGAGGCGGAGTCAATGACGAAAGCGGACCTGGTCGAAAGAGTCACAGCCCAGATTTCCCGCACCGCGGGGCCGATGATCTCGAAGAAAGACTGCGCCCGCGTGGTCGACGCCTTTCTGGAAGCGGTAAAGGACTCGCTCCAGCATCAGGAAAACATCGAGGTTCGCGGTTTTGGCACCTTCAAGATCCGCCGCCGCAAAACCCGGATGGCAAGAAACCCGCGGACGGGTTCGCCGGTAGAAGTCTCCGCGAGACCCGTCCCTGTATTCAAGCCGTCCAAAGAACTCCGCGCCCTGGTTGCCGGTGTCGAAATGTCCGATCTCCACGACACCGAGTTCTCCGAGGCCGACTAGCATCGCCGGCGGTCGCGACGTGACTGTCACTGTCCGTTTTTTCGCCTCGTACGCGGAAGTTCTTGGCTGCCAGTCATTTGTACTCGGTCTGGCAAACGGCGCGACTGTCCAGGATGTGGTCTCGCACGTGGCTGCACTTCCTGGAGCGGCCGGAGTTCCGCCCGCCCCGTTGATCGCGGTCAATCACTCATATGCGAATCTTTCTCACCTGCTCGCAGACGGTGACGAGGTCGCAATCATTCCCCCGGTAGCCGGTGGATGATCAGAGGCCGATTGACGCAAAGCGAAATCGATACTCAGGGCCTTATTGTCGAAGTCGCTGAATCCGGAAACGGCGCGACATCAGTATTCATTGGAACCGTTCGCTCGCGAAACGACGGAAGAGATGTCCAATCGATTGAATACAGCTCGTACGAGCCAATGGCAGAAAAAGAGATTCTCATGATCCTCCGTGAAGCATCGGAACGGTACGGTGTCAACAACATCGCGGCCGAACATCGTCTCGGCGAAATACAGATCGGCGAGGCATCGGTAGTCATTGTAGCCGCGCATCCGCATCGGGGGCCCGCACTAGACGCGCTCCGCTACGTTATCGAACAACTGAAAAAAAGAGTGCCGATCTGGAAGTTGGAACACTACTCTGATGGGGACCGCAGCTGGGTAAGCGCCGCGGAGAACCACGCATGATCGCAACGTCCACCGACCAGTTCGGAAGAACCATCGAATACCTGCGCATCTCGGTTACGGACAAGTGCAACTTTCGCTGCGTGTACTGCATGCCCGCAGAAGGACTTCAATGGCTTCCTAAAAGCGATATCCTGAGCTACGAGGAGATCACCGGTATCGTCGCGCAACTGGCCCCGTTGGGGCTCAGACGTTTGCGGATCACCGGCGGTGAGCCGACGATCCGTCCGGATCTGGTAAAACTGATAGCGATGCTGCGAGCAGTTCCTGAGATCGATGACATCGCGCTCTCCACCAACGGGCTTAAGCTTCCTGAACTTGCTGGTGAGCTTGCACGGGCTGGTCTCGATCGTGTCAACATCAGTGCGGATTCGCTCCGGCCGGACAGGATCGCGAAAATCTCGAGGCGCAGCCTTTCATTCAATCCGGTCGAGTCGGCGTTGGCGGCTGAGCGTGCCGGACTCGATCCGATAAAGATCAACTTCGTCGTGATGCGAGGCATCAACGACTCCGAGGTTGTCGACTTCGCCCGGCTCACGCTCACTCACCCATGGCATGTCCGTTTTATCGAGCTAATGCCGGTTGGCGACATGCGTGAGATCACATGGGATCACGTCGTGCCATCTTCCGAGATTCTCGCCAGACTGGAGTCGCTTGGAACTCTCACGCCTGTTGACGGACCGCCGCGAGGTAACGGACCCGCCGCGTACTACCGGCTCGGCGGAGCGATTGGAAGCATCGGTGTCATAACGCCGATGACGCATACATACTGCGGCTCCTGCAACAGGGTCCGGCTCACCGCCGACGGCCGCCTGCGCACATGTCTGTTCGGCGACCACGAAGTGAACTTGCGTGACGCTTATCGCGCGGGCTCCCGGATGGAGCCACTCTTTCGAGCTGCGCTCGCAGCGAAACCGCTGGAACATGAACTTCTGCAGATGAAAGTCGGCGGATTGCGCGCGCTCTCGCAGGTTGGAGGGTAGCCGTGCTCGAACGTGCGAAATAACTTTCGCAAGTACGGCCTCCACTAACAAAAACAGATCACAATGGTCAACAAGATTACGGTTATCGGCGCTGGAAATGTCGGCGCCACGACCGCTCAGCGCATCGCCGAGAAAGAGCTGGCGCGTAATGTCGTGCTCGTCGATATCATGGAAGGAGTTCCCCAGGGAAAAGGACTTGACCAGTGGGAATCTGCACCAATTGAAGTATTCGATTCGCGCATAGTCGGCAGCAACGGCTACGATGAATCCGCCAACTCCGATATCGTCGTGATCACGGCAGGAATTGCGCGCAAGCCAGGCATGTCGCGCGACGATCTTCTCAACACGAACGCCGGCATCGTCAAGCAGGTCTCGGAAAGCGTCAAGGCGACTTCGCCGAATGCGATCCTGATCATCGTGTCCAATCCGCTCGACGTAATGTCGTACGTAGCGAAGCAGGTGACGGGATTCCCGCGCGAGCGCGTGCTTGGAATGGCCGGCGTGCTCGACACCGCTCGCTATCGCTCCTTCATCGCCGAAGCGCTCGATGTCTCGGTTCGTGACATCCAGGCGATGGTTCTCGGAGGTCATGGTGACACGATGGTCCCGCTCATCTCCTATACGAGCGTCAGCGGGATTCCGGTGACACAGCTGATGTCGAAGGAGAAGCTCGACGCGATCGTCGAGCGGACGAGAACAGGTGGAGCCGAGATCGTGAAATATCTGAAGACCGGTTCAGCCTACTACGCGCCGTCAGCCGCGGCGGTTCAGATGTGCGAAGCGATCGTTCGCGATCAGAAGCGCATCCTTCCATGCGCCGCGTGGCTCGAAGGAGAATACGGAATGTCCGGACTATTCCTCGGTGTACCATGTAAGCTCGGACGCGCAGGTCTCGAAGGAATTCTGGAGGTCACGCTTACCGACGATGAGCGTGCGGCACTGGAAAAAAGCGCGGAAGCCGTCCGGGAGCCGATGAGCGCAGTGAAGCTGTAAGCAAGATGAACCGTGCGGTGCGCTTCTATCAGGCGGCAATAGGGAAAAAAGTAGTGATGGGAGTCACGGGGCTGATCGGAGTTGGCTTCGTGATTGGCCACATGGCGGGCAACCTGCTGGTGTTTCGCGGGCCCGAGGCGATCAACTCATACTCGCAGTTTCTCAAGAGCACCGGCGAGCTGCTCTGGATCGTCAGGCTGGTGCTGATTGGCGCAGTAGTTCTTCATGTCATCGCCGCCGTTCAGCTCACACTTCAGAATCGCGCTGCTCGTCCAATCGGTTACGTCGACCGCAAGCCGCAGGTAACAACGCTCGCTTCGCGCACCATGCGGTGGGGCGGGGCGCTGCTTCTGATTTTCATTGTCGTGCATATCCTTCACTTCACAACTGGGACCATAAGGCCGGCCGGTGTGTACAGCGACGTTGACGTTTACGGTAACATCGTCGCGAGCTTTCACCTCTGGTGGGTGACATTTTTCTATGTTGCATCCATGATTGCGCTCGGGCTCCACCTTTATCACGGCGCTTGGAGCTCTGTTCGTTCACTCGGATATGCCCATCCGTCAGAGGAACCGCTGCATCGCACAATAGCCCTGGCCGTTGCCGTCGTCGCATGGCTTGGATTCACCGCGATTCCTGTCGCCGTTTTTGCGGGGTTGATTGGCTGATATGGAATTGAACGCGCGCATTCCGGCAGGCCCGCTCGAGAAAAAATGGGATCGCCATCGCTTCGAGATGAAGCTCGTGAACCCGGCCAACAAGCGGAAATACACCGTTATCGTGGTGGGCTCGGGCCTCGGCGGCGGTGCTGCTGCGGCGACAATGGGCGAGCTCGGCTACAACGTAAAATGCTTCTGCTTTCAGGACTCTCCGCGACGCGCTCACAGCATCGCGGCGCAGGGCGGCATTAACGCCGCGAAGAATTATCAGAACGATGGCGATAGCATCTACCGCCTCTTTTACGATACGATAAAGGGCGGCGACTTCCGCTCGCGCGAAGCGAACGTCTATCGTCTGGCCGAGATCAGCGTCAACATCATCGACCAGTGCGTAGCGCAGGGAGTTCCCTTCGCTCGCGAATACGGTGGATTGCTCGCCAATCGGTCGTTTGGTGGAGCGCAGGTATCCCGAACGTTCTACGCTCGCGGACAGACGGGGCAGCAGCTTTTGCTTGGTGCCTATCAGGCACTCGAACGACAGATCTCGGCGGGCACCGTCACGATGTATCCGCGCACCGAGATGCTGGACGTCGTTGTAATCGATGGTAAGGCGCGCGGGATCATCACTCGCGACCTGGTGACAGGAAGGATCGAATCGCACGTGGCCGATGCGGTCGTGCTCGGAACCGGTGGTTATGGAAACGTCTTCTATCTCTCGACCAACGCAAGGGGCTCGAACGCCACGGCGATATGGCGGGCGTACAAACGCGGAGCTGCCTTTGCCAATCCGTGTTTCACGCAGATCCATCCGACGTGCATTCCTGTCAGCGGTGAGTATCAGTCGAAACTCACCCTGATGAGCGAATCACTTCGTAACGACGGACGAGTTTGGGTTCCGAAAACGAAGGGTGACAAGCGCCCTCCAGGTGCAATTCCAGAAGCAGAGCGCGATTACTTTCTCGAGCGGAAGTATCCGAGCTTTGGGAATCTTGCTCCGCGCGACATCGCGTCCCGCGCCGCAAAGGAAGTATGCGACGAAGGCAGAGGTGTCGGTCCGACCGGGCTTGGCGTGTATCTCGATTTCGCCGACGCGATCAAACGGCTTGGAGAAAACGTCATCCGCGAGCGGTACGGCAATCTGTTCGAGATGTACGAGCGCATCACCGACGAGGATCCGTACAAGGTTCCGATGCGCATCTACCCTGCGGTGCATTACACGATGGGCGGATTATGGGTGGACTACAATCTCATGAGCACAATCGACGGGCTTCACGTGATCGGTGAAGCGAATTTTTCTGATCACGGCGCAAACCGCCTAGGTGCGAGCGCGCTCATGCAGGGACTCGCAGACGGATATTTCGTCATCCCAAATACCATCGGCGATTACCTCGCTTCCGCAAGACCGGCGAAAGTCGACGCGTCTCACCAGGCGTTCAAGGATGCGGAGGCGCAGGTCGCGGAGCGCACGCGTCAATTTCTCGCAATTGATGGAAAGCGAACTGTCGGTTCGTTCCATCGCGAGCTGGGGAAAATCATGTGGGATTATTGCGGCATGACACGCAATGAAGCAGGCCTCAGGAAGGCACTTGAGCTCATTCCGAAGCTGCGCGAAGAGTTCTGGCGCGACGTGAATGTGCCGGGGAGCGATGCGGAGCTGAACCAGGCGCTCGAAAAAGCCGGGCGCGTTGCCGACTTCTTCGAGTTGGCCGAGCTGATGTGTCGCGATGCGCTGCATCGGAGCGAGTCGTGCGGCGGGCATTTCCGTGAGGAAAGTCAGACTCCAGACGGAGAAGCTCTTCGCGACGACGAGCATTTCGCCTATGTGGCCGCCTGGGAATATCGCGGCGATTCGGAAGCTCCAGCCCTCAACAACGAGCCTCTGGTGTTCGAGCAGGTGAAGCTCTCTCAGCGGAGCTACAAGTAATGAAGCTGAAGCTGAGAGTCTGGCGCCAGCAGAACGCGGCGGCTGCCGGTAAGATGGTCGAGTACGACGCGCCGGAAGTCAGTCCCGACATGTCTTTCCTGGAGATGCTCGATGTAGTCAATGAGCGACTCACCGGGGAGGGGCAGGAGCCGATTGCGTTTGATCACGACTGCCGCGAAGGTATCTGCGGATCGTGCTCGCTGATGATCAACGGCGCCGCGCACGGTCCTATGAAGGGCACCGCAACTTGCCAGCTCCACATGCGGAGCTTCAACGACGGCCAGGTCATCAACGTCGAGCCTTGGCGCGCAAAAGCGTTCCCTGTAATCCGCGATCTCGTAGTCGACCGAAGCGCGCTGGACAGGATCATCGGCGCTGGCGGTTACATATCGGCGGCCACCGGCGGAGCCCGGGACGCGAACTCCATGCTAGTCCCCAAAGTCGATGCTGACGCCTC
>JBDSBT010000256.1:0-5932 GCA_039921425.1 Gemmatimonadaceae bacterium
GCGATGAAGATGATCTCGACGTGGTTCCAGAGCCAGCGCGGGCTGGCGATCGGAACCATCGTCGGGGCTCTGGCAGTCGGGAAGGCGACTCCTTATTTGATCCACGCGCTTCCGAACGTTGGAATCAACACGGTAATCCTGACTGCATCCACCGGTGCGATCGCGTCTTCGCTACTCGTTGCGCTCGCATACGAAGACGGCCCGTACCGATTCGCATCGAGACCGTTCTCCTGGGGACTGGTTGCAACCGTCATCCGCGTCCGAGAGTGGCGACTGGCAACCAGCGGATACCTCGGCCACATGTTCGAGCTGTACGCTTTCTGGACGTGGATACCTGCGTTTCTCGCGGCGAGCGTCGCTGCATCGACCGCGAACACATCGAAAGGAGTCGTTTCGCTCGTTTCGTTTGGAACGATTGCTGTTGGCGGGGCGGGCTGTGTGTGGGGTGGCTTGTATGCCGACAGGTCGGGAAGAGAACGGCTCGTGATGCTCGCGCTCGCCGTGAGCGGAACATGCTCGCTCGTTATCGGATTGTTTTTCGGCACGTCCATCTGGGTCATCGCCCCGGTTGCGCTCGTGTGGGGATTTTTTGTCGTCGCCGACAGCGCGCAATTCAGCGCGCTGGTAACGGAGTCTGTGCCATCGTATGCGGTTGGAACAGCGCTCACCGTTCAGACGTCGATCGGATTTCTCCTGACGATGGTCACCATTCAGGGCATTCCAGTGATTGCTGCAAGAATCGGATGGCGCTGGTCATTTGCGGTTCTGGCGGCGGGTCCGGCGTTTGGAATCGCTTCAATCAGGATGCTGGTGCGGCTCAAGCGGGGGCGGGAATCGCTTCGCGCGCAACAAGCGACCGCTTCCAGTCAACGTAGCCCATGACGGAAAGAATCAGGAAAACGGCGTAGAGGGCGGCAGTAACCCTGAGATCCTTGTAGATGTACATCCCGATGTAGACGACATCTACCGAAATCCAGACGATCCAGTTCTCGAGCAGCTTCCTGGTCATCATCCATTGGGCGACCAGGCTTGTGCTCGTTGTCAGGGCATCCATATAGGGAAGGGCCGCGTCGGTGTTGCGGGACACGAAAGTACCGAGAGCCGCAGTCGAGACCAGTCCAATCACTACCAGAATCGCTCCCAGCCGGGCTCCAGTTCGTGCCACTGGCAATTCGGTACGATTCTTCCCTCCGTACAGCCACTGATACCAGCCGTAGAAGTTGAGGCCTACATAGACGACCTGTAGTCCCGTATCGGAGTACAGCTTGGACCGATAGAAGACAACGATGTACATCGCGACGTTCACTATTGCCGTTGGCCAGCTCCAGATGTTCTGGCGAACGCTGAGGAAAACGCTCACAACGCCGAAGGTTGCAGCGACGATCTCGAACCGATTCATTAGAGAGGAATGTGGAATGGCCGGCCGTGAATATACGAGGATATTTCAGGGCATGATCCAGAGAACAATTTGCGTTGCGACCGTCGCAGTTGTTCTCAATGGCTGCAGCCTCATACACAGGACGCCGCCTGAGCCTGTTAATACTCCGGATCTGCCGCTCGCTTCGGACAGCGTCGCGGATTCGCTGCTGGTTGATCTGAAGATTGTAGACACGAGTCTCGTCGTCGAAGTGCGCTACGCTACCAAGAACAACTTTACTGGTTCTATCCTTCCCGGTTACGAAGGGAACCGGGCATACCTGCGAGGGGAGCCGGCGGCGGCGCTGGCACTGGTGAATGCGGATCTGCACCTGCAGGGCCTGGGACTCAAGATTTTCGATGCCTATCGTCCGGTAAGGGCGACGGAAGCGATGGTAGCCTGGACGGAACAAGCGCATCGTCCCGACCTGTTGAGGGACGGCTACATCGCGTCGAAGAGCCGGCACAATCTCGGAGTGGCAGTGGATCTGACGCTCGTCGATATCCGTTCAAGGGCAGAGCTCCCGATGGGGACACCATTCGACTATTTCGCGCCCTTGGCGTTTACAAGGAATGCCCACGGGGTTATCGCGAAAAACCGGCAGCTGCTGAAGAAAGTGATGGAGCGTCAGGGATTTTCGAATTACGAGCACGAGTGGTGGCACTACTACTACCCCGTAGAGAATCCGGTTCGATTCGACAGAGTGGTTCGGTAAGTCGGGTCGTCCAGAATGTTGGCGTTTGGCCGCGCATCTTACTCTCTGCGGGCGGACAATTTTGTTCAGAATGCCCCGTCGTCGTCCCCCTCAACCGA
Organism: Gemmatimonadaceae bacterium; assembly: GCA_039921425.1. Classification (GTDB taxonomy): domain Bacteria; phylum Gemmatimonadota; class Gemmatimonadetes; order Gemmatimonadales; family Gemmatimonadaceae; genus UBA4720. Next base: position 2,231 of record JBDSBT010000256.1, read on the forward strand.
GATAATATCGTCACTGGGCGTGGGCGAAGCTGACGGAACCTCGACGGAGGTCTCGACCAGCTCCGACAATCCTGCGGCCTTGAGCTGACCATTCAACGCCGGCATTGATCCGCTGAGCGCCGCGCGCATCTTCGCGAGCTGCGAATCAAGCTGTCGCGACAAAACCCTGAATACTTCCCGCGTCTGAGAAGTGGGCCGAGCGTCGGTGCTCGACGCAACTCCCGCGAGTGCGGCAATCTTGTTGTTCAGCTTGATCGGGTAATTAAGCGGATCCTGTCCCGACCGATTCTTCACCTGGTAGATCTCCTGCTCGACGGCCGAGAGCTGAGCCATCAACGCGTTGGCTCCGGACTCGAAAGATGCGCGCTTGTCGGCGGGCAGTTTCTTTTCTCTATCGGCGATCTGCGAGCGAAGGTTGCGGATTACCTTCACAGCATCGTTGGCCTTGGTTGTCTCGTCGCGGATCTGCATGACGAACGCAAATTGGTCGGCGAGATCGGCTTGAGTCGCCTTGCTTCGCGGATCCTTTACCAGCCTGAAAGTTTGAGACTCGGTCTCGCCGCTCGCGTGGATGCGAACGGTGTAGGTACCGGGAATCGCAAACGGCCCGTTCGTGCCAGCGGCCCACATGATGATGTTCTCGAACGTCGATGCGTCGGGGTAGCGCATGTTCCAGACGAACGTGTTCAACCCGGCCTTGTTCGAAACGCGGGGCGGCGGCGAAGCGCGGCGCGGTCCGTCAGAAGGTGGCGGGGTCTCTTCGCTGCGGGCTTCGGACTTGATGGTCGAGTCCGCCGTGACGCCCGCCTTTTTCAGGCTGTCTGCACGTGCCGTTTTGATGCTGTCACCGCGAACCGAATCGCGCGCGACAATCGGATCCTGCGCGCTCGTAAAGCTCTTGATCAACGTTCCTTTCGCATCGAGGAAGTCCATCATTACCGGCTGACCTGAAGTTTTCAGCCAGTAGTAGATCACCGCCCCGGACGGCGGATTCGTCCCCGACGGATGACCTCCGGACGATCCGTTTTCTCCTCCTCCTCCAAATCCGGCGCGATAAACATCGCGTGGTTTGAAGAGGTGCGCCCTGCTTTTCACAATCGTCGGATTCATCTGCCGAAGGGCCGAGAGGTCGTCGAGAATCCAGAATGATCTTCCGTGTGTCGCAGCCACCAGGTCGCCTTCCTTGATGGCGAGGTCGTGGACAGGAACGATCGGCAGGTTCTTGCGAAGGGTCTGCCAGTGGTTTCCATCGTCAAAGCTCACCCACACTCCTCGCTCGGTCCCGGCATAAAGAAGTCCCTTCCGCTCGGGGTCCTCTCTGACGACGCGAAGAAATTCCGTCGATGGAATGCCGTCAACGAGAAGCTGCCACGACGCGCCGTAATCAGTCGTTCGATACATGTACGGCTTCATGTCGTCCATCTGGAAGTGATTGGACGCCACGTAAGCGGTGCCCGCAGAAAAATGCGAAGCCTCGATCATCGACACGCGACTCCACTCGGGAATTCCCCTGGGAGTAACGTTCTTCCATGTCTTGCCGTTGTCACGGGTGACGTGTACGAGACCGTCGTCGGACCCCGCCCAGATCACTCCCGCCGTCGTCGGCGATTCTGCAATCGTGAAGACAGTTCCATAGTACTCGACCGATGTCTGGTCCTTCGTGATTGGTCCGCCGGATGGACCGAGTGTTTTCGGATCGTTGCGCGTCAGGTCCGGGCTGATCGCCTCCCATGACTGGCCTTCATTCTTCGTTCGGAAGACGACACTGCTTCCCACGTACATCGTGTTTGGATCATGCGGAGAAAGGACGATCGGGAAGGTCCACTGAAACCGGTATTTTGCGTCGACTGCATCGTGGCCCATCGGATTGTCAGGCCACGGATTGATGTCGCGCTCGAATCCGGTGCGCTGGTCGTGACGAGTGAGTAGCCCACCGTAAGATCCAGCGTAGATGATTTCCGGATCATCCGGGCGAACGGCGATGTACCCGCTCTCACCGCCACCCACGTCGTACCACATCGACCTATCGATGCCGCCGTTGGCGCGGCTCGGACCACACAAAGTCGAGTTATCCTGTTGGGCGCCGCAGACGCGATAGGGAAAATGATTCGTCGTGGTGACGTGGTAGAACTGAGCGGTCGCCTGGTCTTCCTCCGTCCACGTTTTTCCAGCGTTGAATGAGACGTTCGCACCGCCGTCGTTTGCCTCGATCATTCGGTTCGGATCGTTCGGCGAAATCCACAGATCGTGATTGTCGCCATGAGGCACCGGAATTCCCCGAAACGTCTTTCCGCCGTTCGTGGAGCGGTACATGCCCGTGTTGAGGGCATACACGGTATTTGTATCCTTTGTGTCAGCGTAGATGCGCGTGTAGTACCACGCACGCTGGCGCAGCGTCCGCTCTGAATTCGTTTTCGTCCACGTCCTTCCTGCGTCGTCGGACTTATACACGCCGCCGGAATCGGCTTCGATCAGTGCCCAGACTCGATTTGGATTCACCGGAGAAACTGCCACGCCGATGTTGCCGAGGATGCCCGTCGGCATGCCCGTATTGTGGGTGATGTTGGTCCATGTTTCACCTGCATCGGTCGATTTGTACAGGCCGCTGCCGGCTCCTCCCGATACGAGCTTCCACGGGGTGCGGTAGGCGTGCCATACGGATGCGTAAAGAACTTTGGTGTTTGAGGGATCCATGGTGAGATCGACCGCACCGGCAGAGTCACTGACGAAGAGAACTTTTCTCCAGCTCTTGCCGCCGTTCTCCGATTTGAAGACGCCGCGCTCCGGATTTGGCCCCCACACATGGCCCAGTGCGGCGACATATACGATGTCGGGATTTTTTGGATCGACTTTGATTCGTCCGATCTGTCGCGTATCGGCGAGTCCAACGTAGTTCCACGTCTTTCCCGCATCGGCAGACTTGAAGACGCCATCGCCGTGCGAGACGTTGCCCCGGATCGGCGATTCGCCGGTGCCAACATATACGATGTCGGGATTTGATTCACTGACTTCGATTGCGCCGACGGTCCCGCCGAAATATTTGTCGGTGACTGCGCCCCATGTCATCCCGCCGTCGGTTGTCTTGTACACGCCGCCGCCGGTCGTTCCGAAGTAGTACTCGTACGGCCGCTTCGGCGACCCTGCGGCTGCAACCGAGCGTCCGCCCCGGAATGGTCCGATCTCTCGCCACTTGAGTGCGCCGAAAGCAGACGAGTCGTAGACAGTGGGTGCGGCAGTGAGGCTTGCGGATTGCGCGAAGGACTTGCTAGCCGGAAAAACCATCGCACTCAGAATCGCGACAGCAGAAAACATGATCTTGTTCACGGTGGACGTCTCGGTTTGGGGGGCAGTTTGAGGCCACTAACTAGCTTCCCGAGCGCGTCCGCAGCAAGGCTTTCAGCTCTGCGGGACGCGATTTGCATATATCAAGGCCAACATACTAAATGGAGAGGCAATGAGCCTGCCACCAGAAACCTCTGAACAGCGCAGTGAAATGCTCGATCCGCACCGAAGCGAAGAACGAGCTAGTGCAGCGACGGAAATCGCCGGCCGCCTGCATCAAAAGGGAATCGAGTTATCGGCTGGCGAAGATCCTGCAATGCTTGCCGACCTTCTCACAGCCGTAGAGAAGTTCGAAGCTGCCGTCGAAGCGCGGGGCGGTGACCTGATGGTCAACAGCCCGGATTCGACCGATCCGCAGGA
>JBDSBT010000257.1:0-3922 GCA_039921425.1 Gemmatimonadaceae bacterium
TCGTCAATCCACGACCTGTATCTTGCTCGCGGTCGCGGCGAAACCGGCGGGTACACAGTCCCCGCGATGAACATTCGTGGAATGGCGTACGACACGGCGAGATCCGTCTTCCGCAGCGCAATCAAGCTCGATGCCGGCGTGTTCATTCTCGAGATCGCTCGTTCCGAGATTGCCTATTCCGACCAGCGACCATCGGAGTATGTCGCTGTGATGATGGCGGCTGCGCTGCGCGAAGGCTGGCGCGGTCCACTGTTCATCCAGGGCGATCACTTCCAGATCAGCGCCAAGAAATTCGCCGTTGACGCTGAAACCGAAGTGAATGGAGTGAAGCAGCTTGCGCGTGAGGCAATCGCGGCTGGTTTCTACAACATTGACATCGATAGTTCCACTCTCGTCGATCTCTCGAAACCGAATCTCGAAGAGCAGCAGCGCCTGAATTTCGAGCAGGCCGCGGAGCTCGCGAAGTTTGTCCGGGAGCTGCAGCCCGATGGGATCAACATCTCGCTTGGCGGCGAGATCGGCGAGGTCGGAACCGAGAACAGCACCGTAGAAGAGCTGCACACGTATATGGACGGCTTTAACGCCACGCTCGCGCAACGAGCGCCCGGAGTTGAAGGGCTGTCAAAGATCAGCGTGCAGTCGGGAACGACCCACGGTGGAATCGTGCTTCCCGACGGGAAGATCGCCGACGTCCAGATCGATCTCGAGACGCTGCGAACGCTGTCGGATGTCGCGCGAAAAACGTATGGTCTGGCGGGAGCTGTTCAGCATGGCGCATCGACGCTCCCAGATTCGGCGTTCAACCATTTTCCGAAAACCGAAACGGCGGAAATTCATCTCGCGACAAATTTTCAGACTATGCTGTACGATCGTCTGCCTGACGCGCTTCGTTCGGAGATTTACGAGTGGCTTCTGACGAACGCGAAAGACGAGCGAAAGCCGGCTGATTCCGACGAGCAGTTCTTTTACAAAACGAGAAAGAAGGCTCTCGGCCCGTTCAAGAAGCGGTTCTGGGAGCTCGACAAGGCGACAAAGGCAAAGCTTGCGGAAGCATACGACTCGAAGTTCGAATTTCTTTTCACGCAGCTTGGCATTTCGAATACCACGGCAATTGTGACGGAGAAGGTCAAACCCGTGAGGCAGCATCGAGTGCAGCCGCACGAGGGAATGGCAATCGTGGCTGCCGCCCCGGACGATGCGGACCTTAGCGACTGACGGTTCGGGTAGTGACGGCGCGGACTGGAAGCGAACGCTAGAGGAGGCGGCAGGCGCCGCAGGACACGAGGCGCGAAACGCCTTGAACGGCCTGATGGTAAACCTCGAGGTGGTAAGGGCAATGGCTCAACGGGCAGGATATGACGCTGAGCCTTTCATGGGTCAGGCAGTCGCTCAGTCAGAGGACTCGGGTCGTTTGACGGAGGCCGCAATCGCATTGCTCAACCTTGTGATAGCGGCGGTCGGGCCTGATGGACGCCTCGCCTTCCAGCGAGGTGAAGCGGGGCAGATTCGGCTGGATGCCGGGCCGGAGGCCGAAAGGTTGTCAGCCGCCCTTCAGCCTCTCGTTGACCGCGGCGCTATGGCCGTCGAGAGATACGGCTCTACGGTTATATTACGGATTCCAGAAGAACGCCACGAATAGCCCGATAGAATGAACAAAGCGAAGATCCTGATTGCTGACGACGAGCTCTCGATGACGAACGCGCTCAGCGCGATTCTAACCAGCGAAGGCTACGAAGTAGCTGTTGCGTCGGATGGCAAGAAGGCACTCGACCAGCTCAGCGCCGACGATTTTGGTGTTGTTCTCGCCGATCTGAAAATGCCGAAGCTCGATGGACTAGCCCTCCTCAAGGAGCTTCAGCGCCAGGCGATTCCCACGGAGTGCATCATCGTCACAGGGCAGGGTACGGTCGACTCTGCCGTTCAGGCAATGCGCGAAGGCGCATACGACTACATCGAAAAGCCGCTCAACGCCGAGAAGTTGAATCGCCTCAAGGCACTGATTCCGAAGGCGCTTGAAAAGTTCAACGTTCAGGAGCGCAATCGCGAGTTGTCGTCAAAGCTGGAGAATCTCACCCACTACGGTGAGCTCACTGGACAGTCCGAAGAGATGCGCGCCGTCTACCAGATCATCGACTCCGTAGCGCCGTCAAGCGCCAGCGTGCTGATCCTCGGTGAGTCGGGCACCGGCAAGGAGCTGGTGGCGCGCGCACTTCACGCCAAGAGCGATCGCGTCAAAGGACCGTTCTTCGCGTTGAATTGTGCCGCTCTGCCGAAAGACATTCTCGAGAACGAGCTGTTCGGTCACGAGAAGGGAGCCTTCACCGGCTCGACGAATGAGAAGGCCGGTGCATTCGAGATGGCGCACGGCGGAACCATTTTTCTCGACGAAGTCGCGGAGATGGCAACGGACATTCAGGTGAAGCTGCTTCGGGCAATCGAGACGCGCACAATCAGGCGTCTCGGCGGCAAGAAAGAGATTTCGGTCGATATTCGAATCGTTGCGGCGACAAATCGTGACCTGCAGAAGGCGCTCGCAGAAAACCAGCTTCGCGAAGATCTGTACTACCGTCTTGCGGTCGTGGAGGTCTTTCTGCCGCCCCTTCGCGACCGTGCGGGTGACATCAAGCTTCTCGCCAACGAATTTCTTGAACGCTTCTCCCAGCAGAACGGGAAGAAGATCAAGGGCTTTGACGAGAATGCCTGGGGTTGGATTATCTCGCACAACTGGGCCGGCAACGTTCGCGAGCTTAAGAACACGGTAGAGCGTGCAGTTATCATGGCGAGGGGCGACGTCATCACCGTCGAAGACGCGCAGCCGCGTCATTTGCGGACGAGTGGCGAAATGCCGGCGATTACGATGGCTGCTGGCGCGTCTCTCGCAGATGCAAGGAAGCAGCTGGTGCTCAGAACCTTTGCGACTGCGAATGGTGATCTTGCGCGGACGGCGAAGGTCGTCGGCATTTCGGTGGATGAGGTCAAGGCGGAGATATCGGCGCTGCTCCACACGAACGGCACGTCTCACGCTGTAAAGCGAGAGACGCCGGCAGATGCACCGGTGAGTTCGAAGGCTCGGGGCGCAGCGCCCGCGAAGCCAAAGACAAAGAAGCGATAATCCGAGGAAACACGATGTCCGAGTATGATTGGGAACGCGATGAAGAGCCGATCGTCGTTATCGAAAAGAGCGAGCCGGGAGTCGGAACCTTTCTGGCGGGTCTGGCCATTGGTGCCGGCATTGCGCTTTTGTTCGCGCCGCGTACTGGGGAAGAGACGCGTCGCGAGATCGAGCGCCGGGCGCGCAAGGTGGGAACGCAGGCGCAGGACTTCGTGAGCGAAGTGACCGAATCTCTAGGAAACACGCTTGAGGAGGCAAAGCAAGGTGTTGAGAATCGTTTCGATTCCGCGCGCAATGCGGTGGAGCTCAAGCGTCGTCAGGTGACGAACGCCGTCGATGCCGGCCGTGTCGCTGCGCAGCAAGCGCGCGTCGAGCTCGAGCAGCGCATAGCGGAAACGAAGGCAGCGTATAAAGAGAGCTAGTGGCGAAACGGCCGCTCCATCTCAGGATTTGGTGGCTGCTGCGCGACTACGGCAAGCGCGTCTGGGACAACAGTGGTGAGGACAACGTTTTCTTTCTGGCGGGCGGGATTGCCTTTAATCTCCTGCTCGCAGCTGTTCCGTTCATCCTCCTATTCGCGGCGGGTCTCGGCTACCTGCTGAATCAATCTTCCGATGCGTCATCTCTCGAGATCAACGCGCTCGTGGACAGATTCCTGCCGCCCCATCCCACGGGACAGTCACCGCTCGCCAAAGTGCTCGTGGACATCATCAAGTCCAGGCAGGCGATCGGGATTTACAGCATCATCGGATTCATCTGGTTTTCAACGCGCCTCTTCGGATCGCTGAGGAGTGTACTCGCCCAGATCTT
>JBDSBT010000258.1:0-10313 GCA_039921425.1 Gemmatimonadaceae bacterium
GCAGTAGCGCGGGCTAGTTGTCGTGGTCCTTCTCCGCCGGAGCCGCAGTCGTTCGAGGAGCTGGCTCGGAACGCTGAACCGGCACTGCGCGCGGCTCATTTCTGACTTCAACTCTCGGCTGAGCTGCAGGCTGCGGGCGCGGCTCGGCCCGCTGCTGTTCCACTCGCGGCTGTTCAACACGTGGCTCCGGGCGCATCATTGGCGCTCTGTCGGGCTCACGCTGCACGGGTTCGGTGCGAACAGGTGCGGTAAAGACCCGCGGCGCATTGTCCATTGGACGCGAATCGACCGTTGATATGGAGCGATCGCGCGGTGTCACCTGTCGCACGAGACGATCGCGATGAGCTGCCAGGGCAGCCGCTTCCGCTGCGTCGTTCGCGGGAAGGCGTCCCTCGGTCGTTGGCTGAATCTCCCTTGGACCGTCTACGATCGGATCACCGGTTACGGGGCGAACGCGCTTGCCGGCGTAGTTGCCACCCGGCGGGACGTTCGGGTTCGGCGTTCTCGGCTGGGTAACAATAATCGAGGGGTAGTACCCAGAATAGGCAGACCGGCAGTAATACGTGTATCGAAGTCCAAACGCCGACACGCAATCGTCATAGTAGTCGTCGAACGTGTTGTACCTGTAGCGCGACGCATAACCGCTGCGGGCTCCCGAGTTGTACACTTCGTACGAGACGTAGTCCATCGAGTAGTCGGAGTTCGACAGCGTGCGATCGACGAAGCGGCGAACTATCTCGAACGGATCGCCGTAGCGGCCGTCGTTCGCCAGTCGTGCGATGCTCCATTGGCCACTCTGGGTGAAGTAGCTGTAATCGAATTTGTCATACGACGCGATCGCGAAAACAAAGCCCATCCCCTGCGACTCGAATACCTCGAACCGGCTGTCCCCCGAATAGTACGGAACGCGATCGTTGATGAGTTGCGCCTTCTGGAAAGGCCTCTGGTCCCGCGGCCGCTGCGGGTAGAGAATCCGGAGCTGTCCGTCTGAGTTGATCCGCACGATCGTCACGTAAGCGCCTGGCTCTGTGACAAAATGCGGTACAATGCGATCGCCAGGCCGATAGCTGACCTGATCGAGCCAGAGGTCTACCTGAGGAGCGTTATCTGATTCCCGCGGAGAGTAGACGCGTGGACTCGTTTGAGCGGGCAGGGTGGAGGCCATCGACGCGAACAACACGGCGGATGCGGATACGAGGCCAATTCTCATTGTATGCTCCTATGTTACGCGGGAACGCTACCCCGCGCCTTATCAGTACTATAACTTGCGCGCAGTGTCACTGCCAGCACTTCTAGAGGCGATCCAGGCAGTACCCGAATTTGGGCAGCTTGTCTCGGCACTTCCTCCGCTAAATAGCCGGTTACACGCTTCCGGCCTTCCAGGTTCCAGCGACGCAGTCGTTGTCGCCGCGCTCGCGCATGCTCAACCCGGCCGTTTTTTCGTGGTGGTGGCGGAGAGCGTTGCCGGCGCCGAACGCTGGCTCGCAGATCTCGAATCACTGGCGGACCCCGGTTTCGTTGCGTTCTACCCGCCCCGCGAGGGCTTTGGAGAGGTCGAGCCGCACGCTGAAGTGGCAGGTGAGCGAGTCGAGACCCTCGAGCGGATTGGCCGCGGCGACGTCTCTGTCCTTCTGACGACAGCCCGTGCCCTTCTCGAGAAAACCCAGCTTCCTCGTGCACTTGCTCAGACGCGGCTCGAGCTGAGGAAGGGCGACACACGCCGTCCTGAAGATCTTGCCGCCCATCTCGAATCGATCGGATTCGAGCGGGTGCCCATGGTGGACGACGTCGCGCAGTTCAGCATGCGTGGCGGAATCTTTGACATATACAGCTTCGGAATGGCTGAACCGGTGCGACTCGAGTTCTGGGGCGACGAAATTTCGGAGCTTCGTCACTTCGATCTCATATCGCAGCGCTCGACTCGAGACGCTCCTCTCGCGCTGATTCTGCCGGTTGACGGGCAGATCGGAGGATCGTCGGACGAGACGGAGCGTGTCTCGATCGCGGCGCTCTTTCCGCCGGACACGATCGTCGTTGTTCCCGACGACAGCCGCATCGCGCCAGAGCTTCGGCGCACGTGGGAGGAGGCTCAGCACCACATCGACATCGCGCGACGACGTGGAGAGGATACACCCGGCCGAAACGAGCTCTACACGACGCCCGAGGAATCGATTGCCGCGCTTTCGGCGCTCGGCATCATCGAGTTATTCGCTGGTCCCATGGACAGCCCTCGAACCGAGTTCAACGTTTCGAACGCCGAGCCGCTGCTTTTCGTGTTCCCGGTCGTGGACCCTGAGCCGATCGGCCGCGACATGCGGCGCTTGCGCGAGGTTGTATCGGACGGAATCCCCACACTCATACTTTGCGATAACGGTGGGCAGGCCGAGCGATTGGATGAGCTGCTAGGTGAAGGCGGCGCGCGCGCAACGCTCGCGATCGGAGTTCTTCACGGCGGTTTCATCATTCCTCCGTGGGGATATCAGTTCAGCGGCCTTCGCGTTCTCACCGATCACGAGATCTTCCGCCGCGAACGGCGCATTCGTCGCGCGCGAAAGTACACGACCGGCACGTCGATCGAGTCGCTCACGGCTCTCACGCCCGGCGACTACGTCGTGCATCTCGAGCACGGAGTCGGGATTTACCGGGGGATGGAAAAAGTTTTTGTTCGCGAGAGTACGGTCGAGGTCGCGGTGATCGAATACGAAGGCGGATCGCGGTTGAACGTTCCGCTGTATCGCATCGACCAGATCGAGCGCTTCAGGTCTGCCTCCGACATCTCCGCCGACAATCCGCCTCCGCGCCTTCACACACTCGGTGGAAAACGCTGGGGGCAGCAGCGCGATCGAACTAAAGCGGCGATCCAGGAAATGACGGTCGAGCTGCTTGAGCTCTATGCTCGACGGCGCGTTGCAACCCGCGCTCCCCACGTGCCCGACACGCCATGGCAGCGGCAGCTCGAGTCGTCGTTTCTGTTCGAGGACACGCCCGACCAGCGCACCGCGACTTCCGATGTAAAGGGAGACATGGAGAAAGCGCGTCCGATGGACCGCCTGCTCGTCGGGGACGTTGGCTACGGGAAGACGGAGATCGCAGTTCGCGCTGCTTTCAAGGCGGTGCAGTCAGGACGGCAGGTAGCGGTTCTGGTACCCACGACGATCCTTGCCGAGCAGCACGCGCGAACGTTTGGCGACAGGCTTGCCGACTTTCCTGTCACCGTGCGGACGATGAGCCGGTTTGAGACTCCCAGGCAACAGCTCGACGTGGTTGCCGACCTCGCGGACGGGAAAATCGACATCGTCATCGGCACGCATCGGCTGTTGAGCAAGGATGTCAAGTTCAAAAACCTGGGCCTCATTATCGTGGATGAGGAGCACCGGTTCGGGGTGAAGCACAAGGAGCGGCTGAAGCATCTCAAGCTCGACACGGACGTCCTTACTCTGACTGCCACACCCATTCCCCGCACGCTGCATCTGTCACTGGCGGGAATGCGCGACATGACGCTGATGCAGACCCCGCCGCGAGATCGTTCGCCGGTTCTCACTTTCGTCGAGCCGTGGGACGAAGGGCTGATCGAGGAAGGCATCAGCCGCGAGCTCGATCGCGGAGGGCAGGTATTCTTCGTGCACAATCGCGTTGAAACAATCGATTCAATAGCTGACCGCATCGCGAAGATTGCTCCTCGTGCGAGGATTGGTGTTGGGCATGGCCAGATGCGTGAGCGCGACCTGGAAGAAGTGATGCGGAAGTTTGTCGATGGTGAGACGGACGTCCTTGTCTCCACGATGATCGTGGAATCAGGACTCGACGTTCCAAACGCAAACACGATGTTCGTCGACAAGGCAAATCACTTCGGTCTCGCACAGCTCTATCAGCTCCGCGGACGGGTTGGACGATCTCACCGTCGCGCGAATTGCTATCTGCTGGTGCCGGACACCGACATCGATGAGGATGCCAACCGTCGTCTGAAAATCCTCGAGCACCACACCGAGCTTGGTGCGGGCTATCGAATCGCCCTCAAGGACCTCGAGCTTCGCGGCGCGGGAAATCTTCTTGGCCCCGAGCAGTCGGGTTTTGTCACGGCCGTCGGGTTCGACATGTATCTGAGGATGCTCGACGAGACAGTGAGCCGCATCATGCGCGGCGACACGGCGCCTAGGCTCGCCCCATCCGACGTCACGGTGGACCTGCCCTCGTATCTGCCGGACGACTATGTCACGAGCCAGGACGCAAAGCTGGACATCTACCGGCGTCTGACGCACATGATCGACCCGGCCGAGATCGAATCGCTGCGCCAGGAAGTTCGCGATCGCTTCGGCCCGCTTCCGGCACCGGCGGAAACGTTCATGTCCGTCGCGCTGCTGCGTGTGCTGGGCGGTTCAGCCGAAATCGACTCGATGCTCCTGCGTGGCAACGAGGCACGTATTACCTTTCGTGAGCATGCCGTACCCCGCATGAAGGGGATCTCGGCGGCGTTTCACGAGGTACAGTTCCAGGCGGAAGTGCGAAGAGCACATCCGCTTTCGCTCAAATTGACCAGGCTCGGCGGCGCTGAGCTGCTCGGTGGCCTGGTTCGGGCGCTCGCGAAGTTACGCGGCCTGGGAAAAATCCCGGGCTAAAACCGACTCACACAAACATGAAAAAACTCGTTCTTGCCGCCGTAGGCGCGGCCCTCGTTATCACTGGCTGCAGCTCGTTGAAGGATGCAATGTCGGCTCACGTTGACACTGTTGCCAAGGCAGCGGATCAGGAGCTCACGATCAGCCGTCTCGCGACGCTGATGGGTAACTCCAAGGCACCGCTTCGTAAGGACGTCGCCAATGCGGTCGTCGACGCCTGGACGAACTACCAGCTCGCAGGCGAGGCCGCGGTGAGCAACGACAGCCTCAACGACACCAAGAAAATCGACGACGCCATGTGGGCCGTCATCGCCAACGTGAAAGCCAAGAAGTGGTACGATCTGGTCTCGAAGACGTGGAAGGCGCCCGACGCCACGGCTGCGGAAGCGGCGTTTAACAACAACCAGATGCTCGCAGCGAGCCACATCCTCCTCTTGACGACCGATACGACCCCCACTGGGAAGGCCACGGTCAAGAAGAAGATCGACGCGATTCGCTCGCAGGTTAACAGCGCGAACTTCGCCGATATGGCAAAAAAGAACAGCCAGGATCCGCAGTCAGCGGTGAAAGGCGGCGCGCTCGGCGTGTTCCCGCGCGGCGCAATGGTGAAGGAGTTCGACCAGACAGCCGCAGCGCTCAAGCCGGGTGAGATCTCGCCCGTCATCCAGACCCAGTTCGGCTATCACATCATTCGCCGCCCGTTGTTCAGCGAAGTGAAGGCAGACTTCGTGAACGCAATGCAGCAGGGTGGCGTGCAGGCGGCGGAAAGCACGTATCTCGCCAGCCTGGAGTCGGGCGCCAAGCTTGAAGTGAAGCCGGGCCAGGCCGCAGCGATTCGCGCGGTCGTCGAGAATCCTGTTGCTCACAAGGACGACAACACGGTTCTCGCCACGTCGTCGATCGGCAAGTTCACCGCCGCCAAACTCGCGAAGTGGATGTCCACATTCCCGGCGCAGGCTGGAATTCAGGAGCGCGTGAAGTCGGCTCCCGATTCACTCCTGCCGGTGTTCGTCAAGAACTTCGTTCGCAACGAGCTCGTCCTGCACAGCGCTGACAGCGCGAAGCTCGGACCGGACTCGGCGCAGCTTGCGCAAATCAGAGGGATGTTCAAGTCGTCGCTGACCAACGCATGGACGCAGCTCAACCTCGATCCGAAAAATCTCGAGGCGGCAGCCAAGTCGAAGGGTGACCGAGCGAAGCTCGCAGGCCAGCGCGTCGAGGACTACATCAACAAGCTGCTGGCGCAGCAGGCCCAGTATGTTGACGTTACCGAGCCCGTGCAGGCCGTCCTTCGCGAGAAGTACGACTATACCATCAGGGCCGAGAACCTAGACAAGGTTCTGCTCGAGGCGGCCAAGGTTCGCTTGGCATCCGATTCGACATCGAAGACGGGGCAACCCAATTCGGTGGTTCCGCTGCCTAATACTCCGACAAAGAAGTAGGAATCACGGACGCGGTTAAGGGGTAAGAGCAAGGATGCGTAAAGTATTTCTGGTTTCAATGATCGCGGCGTTGCCTGTGATAGGTCGGGCGCAGGTCGCCGCACCGCCAGCCGCAAGGCCGGCAGCAACGCCGGCCTCCATTCCAGTCGATCGCGTGGTCGCCGTCGTCGGTGACCAGGTGATCCTCTGGAGTGACGTGATCAACTCGATCAACCAGCAACGCGCCAATGGACTCGAGCTTCCGAAGGATTCTATCGGACAGGCAACGCTCGCCAAGGATGCGCTGAGCGCGCTCGTTGACGAAGAGATCCTGGTTCAGAAAGCACATTTAATGAAAGTCGATGTGACTCAGGACGAGGTGAATCGGACGGTTGACGATCAGGTTAAGCGCGTTCGCGGTCAGTTCAAGACTGATGATGAGTACAAGGCCGAGCTGAAAACCGCTGGATTCGGAACTCCGGAAGAGTACAAGCGAACGCTATACGAACAGTTTTACCGCCGCGCGCTTCAGCAGCGGGCGTTCGAAGAGCTTCGCAAGACGGCAGTTGGACGCAACGTGAGCGATGCTGAAGTGCAGGAAGCGTTCGACAAGAACAAGGCATCGCTTCAGGCCGCTCCCGCAACGGTGACTTTCCGGCAAATCGTAGTGCCACCGAAAGCCACGCCAGCAGCCAAGAAAGTGGCTCTGGCAAAGGCTGAGGCACTTCTTGTCGAGATCAAGAAGGGCGGCGATTTCGAGCTGATCGCCAAGCGCGAGTCGATGGATCCGGGCTCGAAACCTCAGGGCGGAGATCTTGGCTGGAACCGCCGCGGAACCATGGTTCCCGAGTTCGACCGGGTAATGTTCGCTCTTTCTCCTGGTCAGCTCAGCCCCGTTATCGAAACGCCGTTTGGATATCACATCATTCGCGTCGACCGGGTACAGGCCGCGGAAGTGAAGGCGCGTCACATTCTGATTTCACCGACGATCGATTCGGCGGACGTTGTGCAGGCGAAACTGATTGCGGACACCGTAGCGCAGTTGATGCGAAAGGGTGTCTCATTCGACTCACTGGTCGCGAAGTATCACGATCCGGCAGAAGAGAAGGGAATTCTTCAGCCTTTCGTTCGGGATTCGCTGCCCGCTGCTTATCAGTCGGTAATTGCTGGCAAGAAAGGCGGGGACGTCGCCGGTCCGTTCACGCTCTCGAATCCACGCGGTGCATCCAAGTGGGCCGTCATTCAACTTGTAAACGTAAATGAGGCAGGTGTATTCGACGAAGCCCAGGTGAAGTCGAGAATTCGTGAGCAACTCGTCGCTGAAAAGGCGACTCGGTCCCTGCTCGACCAGCTTCGCAAGCGCACATACGTGGCGCTAAGATTGTAGCTGTGACGCAGCGCATTGCCGTAACAGCGGGCGACCCCCGCGGAATCGGACCGGAGATCATCGGCAAGGCGCTCGCAGACCCAAGGGTTGGCGGGCGCTTTGATTTGGTGGTCGTCGGGCCTGCGGGTTGTGGGCTCGAGGTCGATGAAGCGATCGGCGAGTGGCAGCCTGGCAACGTAGCGCTCGCCGGGCGGCTAAGCGGCCTTGCAATTGAGCGTGCCGCAGCGATGGCAATGAACGGAGATGTTGCCGGGATCGTGACCGCTCCGATCGATAAGTCTGCGTTGCTCGCCGGCGGGTACGATTTTCCGGGACACACGGAAATGCTTGCCGAGCTCACGCACTCGAAGGTCGCGATGATGCTCGCTGCGGTTCGTGGTGGCGGTGAAGGGGCGCCGAATCCGCTGCGAGTCGTTCTTGCAACCACGCATGTCGCACTGCGTGACGTTCCCGATGCGCTCACTGAAGAGGCAATCCTGAATGCCGCGAGCATCACGCGCAATCACCTGAAGAAGTGGTTCGGCATTGCGGAGCCGCGAATCGCTCTATGCGCGTTGAATCCACATGGCGGAGACGGCGGAAGATTCGGAACGGAAGACAACGATCTTCTCGCGCCGGCTGCGCGGAAAGCGGGCATCGCGGGCCCGTTGCCCGCCGACACAGTTTTCGTGAAGGCGATGCGAGGGGCGTTCGACGCGGTGATTGCGCCATATCACGACGTTGGGATGACTGCGATCAAGGTTGCGTCATTTGGCGGGGCGGTGAATATCACGCTCGGACTTCCGTTCCCTCGCACTTCACCTGACCACGGCACCGCTATCGACATCGCGGGTCAGGGCATCGCCGACCCGTCGAGCTTTATAGAGGCGCTGCTTCTGTGCCGGCGTTTTGTTGCTCTCGCTCAGTCGTCCGGCGGTCTCCAGCCGAATGGAGATCGACAGCAAGAGTATCGATCCTCCGGCCTTCCATCGACCGAACGGTAAAGATCGCGCCGCCGGCGATCACTCGGTCGCCGGGCTCGGGAACTCGCCCAAGAACGCCAAAGACAAATCCGCCGATCGTCGTGGCGTCCTCATCAGGAATCTCGAGGCCGAACCGGTCGTTCAGCTCACCGATGTTGGTGCTGCCCGAGACAAGCGCTTCACCCGGGCGAGTCTGAATCGGTTCCTCTTCATCTTCTGGCGTGTCGTATTCGTCGAGAATCTCTCCTACGATCTCCTCGAGCAGGTCCTCCATCGTCACGATGCCTGCAGTTCCGCCGTACTCGTCGAGAACTACAGCCATGTGCTCCTTCAGGCGCTTGAAATCGGCGAGCACGTGCTCCACCTCGCGCGATCCGGGAATCACGTGGACTGGTCGAATCAGCGCGCGAAGCGAGAATCGTGATGAAGAATCGCCCATGTCGTGATCGTCCCTGTCGATTCTCGACCCACCGCCTGCTGCCGTGATGAGAATGCGAAGCAGATCCTTTGTCAGGATGAGGCCGATGATGTTGTCAATCGACTCCTCGTATACAGGGTAGCGCGAGAAGTTCGAGTCTTCGACGACGTGCAGCACATCGGTCAGCGGGGCGGTGACATCGAGCGCGATGATCTCGGTTCGGGGCGTCATCACCTCGCGAGCGGACTTTTCCGAAAATTCGAACACGCCGTCGATGAGATCCGCATCGCTCGAGGGAATTGCTCCTCCCTCCTGCGCCTGTTCGACGAGAAGCCGCAATTCTTCGGGCGAGTGCACGCTTTCGTCCTGCCCGGCGGCCGGCTGTCCGAACAGCCGCAACAGCCCATTTGCCGATCGATAGAGAACCCAGATGAACGGGCTCATCACCCACGCAAACAGCAGCAGCGGCGGCGCGAGAAATTTCGCTACGCGCTCGGGATGGTTCAGCGCCGCGGCCTTCGGCGTAAGCTCGCCGAGTACCACGTGGAGATAGGTCAGGACTGTATAAGCGATGATGCCGGCAACCGTCACTCTCACCGAGACCTGAATTGAAAGCGGCAGTCCCGCCAGCAGACCCTCGAAAATCTCCGCCAGCGTGCTCTCGGCTATCCAACCGAGGGCGAGGCTGGCCAGAGTCACCCCGAGCTGGCTCGCTGAGAGGACGCGTGCGATGTTCGAGCTTGCCCTGAGAGCGATGCGCGCCAGCTTGTCGCCGCTGCGGACCATCGCCTCGAGGCGCGTGCGCCTCGACCTCACCAGCGCGAATTCGGCCGCGACGAAAAACCCGTTCAGGAGAACGAGCGCTAATATGGCCAGCAAACGAATTGTCACCTCTCAAAAATATCACAATCCCCCTTTCCGGGACGTGATTTACTGCCTGCTGGGTCGTCTAAAGGGCACATGCCACGAATCGATCCGCTCCTCACAGCATTGCTCTCGAACCGCGCCGAGTCGGTAGGCCTCAGCGACGGCGACATCGCGCACCTCGTAAAGGAGAGACACAATCGGCCACGCGGATTTCTTTCTTTTTTGACTTACGGCGACATTCGGCCGCTGCCGCTGTACCCGCAGTGCTGTCATATCAACCTCTAAATGGGACGAATGGGACGACTCAAACGAATCGCTGGAATGCCGTCTGTAAATTCTCCCGCAATTCTCCGCTCTTGCTCCCCGCCGTTCTCCCCAATCAGCGGTTATGGTTTTTCCCTAGACTCGAAACTGGCCTCGACCATAGCGGGCAAGGGTACAAATAGCATGGCGGGCGGGGTTAACTTCAGATGCTATGCAAAAACCGCAGGATATCCGAAATATTGCTATTATCGCGCACGTCGATCATGGCAAAACCACACTAGTCGACAAGATGCTCCGGCAGGCCGGAGCTTTTCGCGAAAATCAGGTGGTGATGGAGCGCGTCATGGACTCGAATCCTCTCGAGCGTGAGCGCGGAAT
>JBDSBT010000259.1:0-4746 GCA_039921425.1 Gemmatimonadaceae bacterium
TCGACGCTGGATGACTGATGAGACTTTCTACTCCGCCAAGCGACTCAGCAAGCGAGAACACGCGGAATTTCTTGAGGACTTGGTTTGCGCGTTCCTTGGTTCCCATCTCGACCGAGATCATTCCGCCAAAACCCTTCATCTGTCTCTTTGCGAGCTCATGCTGCGGATGTGAGCAGAGACCCGGGTAAATTACCTTGTCTTCGCCCAGCTTCTCGGCAAGGAATTTCGCGATTGTTCTGCCATTGCTGTCATGACGGGGCATCCTGAGATGCAGCGTCTTGGTGCCACGGAGTACAAGCCATGAGTCGAATGGGCCAGGAACTGCCCCGGCGGCGTTCTGAATGAACTGAAGCCTGGTCGCGATGTCGTCGCTTTTCGTAATGGCGATTCCACCGATCATGTCACTGTGGCCGTTCAGGTATTTGGTCGTGGAGTGATAAACGATGTCGGCCCCATATTCAAAGGGCCTCTGAAAGAACGGCGTCGCGAAGGTGTTGTCGACGATGAACAATGCGTCCTGCTTCTTTGCGATCTCGCTGACAGCGGCGAGGTCGGTGAGCCGCATCAACGGATTCGTCGGTGTCTCGATGAGAATAGCGCGCGTGTTCGGTTTGACGGCATCCGCGATGATCTGTGAATCGCGTGCGTCGACGAAGCTGAACTGCAGCCCGAAATTCTGAAGAATCTTGTCGAACAGGCGAAACGTTCCGCCGTAGACGTTTTCGCCCGAGATGATGTGATCACCCGACTTGAACAACTTCATGATGGAGTCGAGGCATCCCATTCCGCTCGAGAATGCGAATCCGTGCACTCCGCCTTCCAGCGAGGCGACGTTCCGTTCCAGTGCTTCGCGAGTGGGGTTTTTCCCTCGGGCGTATTCGTAACCTTTATTGTCTCCGAGTCCTTCCTGGACGTACGTCGAGGTGGTGTAGATCGGCGTCATGATGGCGCCGGAAAGGAGGTCGGGGCGCTGACCGGCATGAATCGCCCGGGTGCCGAATCCGACTGAAAGGTCTTCGTCGAAGATGCGCGTCATTGAGACTCTAATTGAGGTGGCGAATCCGTCAAAGATAAACACGCGACGTAGGTGGCGCCGCTAGATTACCGCGCGAGTCACGACGAGATAAGGGAGAGAGGATGGCCTATGAAGGTTTGATGGTGAGCGTCTCCGGAGTTCGGGGACGCGTCGGCGAGGCGTTGACGCCAGAAATCATGGCGAAGTTCGCTTCCGGTTTCGGCGCGTGGGCGAAGGCACGCGCTGGTGGTGGCAAGGTGAAGATCGTCGTCGGGCGCGACAGCAGAGTCTCCGGCCCGATGTTTCAGCCCGTGGTGGTTTCGGCACTGCAATCGGTGGGTTGCGATGTGATCGATGTGGGGATGGCGCCGACACCGACTATCCAGCTTGCTGTTGAATATCATCATGCCGCTGGCGGACTCGCGATAACGGCAAGTCACAACCCGATCGAGTGGAACGCGCTCAAGTTCATCGGACCCTCGGGATTGTTTCTCGATGGAACCGAAGCTGCGGAGATGCGAGCGGTCGTCGATGGCGACATCCCCCGCGCCACATGGGACCAGCTCGGAGTCATCGAGACCGACACCGGCGCGATAGAGCGGCACATTGCCCAGGTTCTGGCGCTCCCGTTCATCGACGTGGATGGAATTCGCCGCAAGGGATTTCACATCGCGCTTGATTGTGTTCGTGGTGCGGGCGGAGCGTTCATGCCCTCACTTCTCAAGCAGCTTGGCTGCCGGATAAGCGCGATCAACCTCGAGACCGACGGGATGTTTCCGCGGTCGCCGGAGCCTATCGCCGAGAATCTCGGAGAGCTCGAGGCTCTCGTGAAATCCACCAATGCGGACGTTGGGTTCGCGGTAGATCCGGACGTCGATCGTCTGGCGCTCGTGTCGGATGAAGGCAAGGCGATCGGGGAGGACTACACGCTAGCGCTTGCGGCGAAGGTAGTCCTGAGGACACGCGAAGGCCCGATCGTCACGAATCTCTCGACGAGCCGGATTCTCGACGACATCGCGAACGAACAGAAGCGCAAGGTCATTCGTGCGCCGGTTGGCGAGGTTAACGTTGCCACGCGGATGCGGAGCGAGAACGCGCCCGTCGGCGGTGAGGGCAATGGAGGGGTGATTGTCACCGAAATGCATCTCGGCCGCGATGCACCGGTTGGCGCTGCCCTGATCCTGCAATTACTTCTCGAAGAGAGTCGGTCGCTATCGGCAATCGTCGCTTCGTACCCGCGCTATTCCATTGTGAAGGACAAGCTCGATCGGCCGTCGGTGCCACTCGACGATGTTTACGCATCGCTTCGCAAGACCTTTCCCGACGCCGCTCCGGATTCTCAGGATGGTCTGAGGCTGACCTGGAAGGATCGCTGGGTGCACGTGAGGCCATCCGGAACCGAGCCGATCGTGAGAGTGATAGCTGAGGCACCGTCCATCGAAGAAGCCAACGAGCTCGTGGCGAAATGCCGAGAGCCGCTCGATGCTTTGTCGATGAGTGACATCGAGGTTGAGCGAGAGGCTTCCGGGGAGTAACCACGCTCGAGCCGATGATTGTGAAGCAGCACTGCCCGGGAGTGATCAGTTCGTAGCAGCGCGGTCGAGCGCCTGTTCATTGAAAATCCGCGCTTGACTTCCCCGTCCAGCGCCACATTTTCTTCGAAAATGTTCAGGTACCACCCATCCTCGCTTGGAGCGCTGAATGCGAACTCGAGTTCATCACCTGCTAGTTGGTGTTTTACTCACGGCCGCAGTTGCTGGTCCGGCCCGCGCACAGAACACGGTCACGCTGGAAGGCACGGTCAAGTCGGGAGGCGCATCAGTTCCGGGCGCTCAGGTGGCGATCGTCAACGCAGCGACGAACGAGACACTTACGACGGTGACCCGGGCGAATGGTGAATTCCGAATCATTGGCATTTTCCCTGGAACGTACGGTGTGACCGTTCGGTCGGTGGGCTTCAAGCCCGCTGGTCAGAACGTGCAACTCATGATCGGACAGCGTGCACGGCTGGAGTTCGCGATGGAAAAGGGCGCCGTCGAGCTCTCGGCGCAGCAGGTCACTGGGCAAAGAATAAAGGATGTCGAGGTCCAGCGGCTTTCTGTGTCGTCGCCAGTGGTACAGCAAGAGGTCGAAAATCTTCCGCTGAACCAGCGCGGAATCCTGAACCTTGCGGCCATTGCCCCAGGTATCAAAACGTATGCGCCGCAGTCAGGACGTACGCTTCCGTCGGGTGGTGCCGCGCCGGACCTGCGCTTCTTCAACGTCTACATGGACGGCGTCGAGATGAAGAGCTTGTTCAACGGCAACATCGTCGGCCTTGGCCAGACTGGATCGCCGCTTCCGCAGGAAGCCATCGATCAGATGCGAATCTACATGAACCCCTACGATGCGGAATACACCCGGGCCGGCTCGTACATCATCAGCGCTGAGAGCCGCAGGGGCACCAATGATTGGGAAGGCTCCGCATTCGGCTTTCTTCAGCAGAAATCCTTTATCGCCAAGAACACGTTCCAGACAGTCGTTCCGAATTACGACCGATATCAGCTCGGAGCTAACGTTCGCGGTCCGCTCATGAAGGACAAGTTGTTCACTTCCACAAGCCTCGAGTTGAACAAGACGAATTTCTATCTCGACGTGAATCCGACGAGCGGCCCCTGGACCGCGTTCAAAGGGTCGTTCCTGGCGCCGAACAAAAACGGTACGGCTTACGAGCGTCTTACGTTCGTCCAGAGCCCGACCGTGACTTACGATTTCATGGGTTCGGCGCGAATGCTCGATGGAGAGGGCAATTTCGGCGGACGGGTTAGCCAGGATGGCGGCATCTCCCAGAAGTACCGGATCTTTACCGGGCAGCTTCGACGTCGCGATCTCTTATCCAGCGGCAACTTCGTCAATGAAGCCAGTCTCCAGCTTGTCAGATGGAATCACGACGAGGCGCCACTTAAGCCAGGCCCGCAATTCAACTATCCGGGCGCAGTCTTTGGCACCGCGGGCTTCCCGTTGATCCTTCGCGAGACGCATGCACGCATCGTGGATCGCGCAACGTGGAATCTGAATTCGCATGTGGTCAAGGGCGGCGTCGAGCTCAGCCGCATCTCCGCAAGCCAGGACTTCGCGAACAATGCGAATGGCACATTCACATTCCTGACTGACACTTCGTCACTGCCTAACACCGCGTCGATCGCGGTGGGTTTCACCGATCCCAACAGCACCAAGGACGCGTTTGCTGCTGCGACTGGCTACACGACCGGCGTTTACGTCAATGACGAGTGGCGCCTCGCGCCGAATTTCACGTTGTCCACCGGACTGCGGCACGACGCCGAATTCAACACGCTGAACAACGGCTACACAGTCCCGTGGGCGAGCGACCCGATCCTCCAGGGACTTCCTGACCTCGCTGGATTCCTCAACACCGGCGATCGCAAGAACCAGCTCGGCAACTTCTCGCCGCGAGTTTCGTTTTCATGGGACCCGACGAACCAGAACAAGACATTCATCCGCGGCGGCTTTGGAATCATCTATGATCGCGTCACGAGCTTCATCGGGTTCCAGGAGCGCAAGAACTCAACGTGGCGCACGTACAACTTCACCAATCCCGGTACGAAGGATCCAGCGCTGCTGCGTGCACGCGTCATTTCCGGCCAGTCAGGTTCTCCAGCGCCGATCCTCGTCAAGGAGGACATGAAGACTCCGCACAGCCGTCAGATGTCGCTCGGTATCGGACAACAGTT
>JBDSBT010000260.1:0-7596 GCA_039921425.1 Gemmatimonadaceae bacterium
CGCAGCCAGCGGCGATCGCGCGCATCGAGGTTGGCCGCTCGCCGATCGAACGATCCGTCGAGCATTTCGCCGTCGCGAAGGTCAGCGCAGATGCCGGCCGCAGCGACGCGAGGCGCGGTCACACCGCCAACCACGACCTGAAGCGCCGAGTCTTGCGACATCACCCGAGCATCCCGGTCAGGGGAGAAGAAGGGACAGCGGTTTCACGGCGCGGCATGCGACCCGCGAGATATGCCAGCCTACCGCCTTCGACAGCCAGCCGCATCGCTGTTGCCATGCGGAGCGGATCCGACGCGGCCGCAATTCCGGTGTTCATGAGAATTCCGTCAACGCCCTGCTCCATAACGATGCACGCGTCCGAGGCCGTGCCAACCCCCGCATCAACGATAACCGGCACATGAAGGCGAGACTTTACCGTGCGAATTGCGTACGGATTCAGCATGCCAAGCCCCGACCCGATCGGTGACGCGAGCGGCATTACGGCGACTGCTCCTGCATCTTCGAGTCGCAACGCGGTGATGAGGTCGTCGTTCGTGTAAGCCATCACCTTGAAGCCCTCGCCGGCCAGAACTCTCGTTGCCTCGAGGAGGCCCGCCGTGTCGGGAAGAAGAGTCTCGGTGTCACCAATGACTTCGAGCTTCACCCACTCGTTGAATCCCGCTGCCTGTCCGAGTCGCGCATAGCGGATCGCATCTTCGGCATTGTAGCAGCCGGCCGTGTTCGCGAGCAGGAAGAACTGATTCGGGTTCAGGTGATGAAGAATTCCGTCTTCGCTCCCGCGATTCAGATCTACGCGTCGAACAGCGACGGTCACAACTTCAGCGCCCGATGCCTCGATTGCGCTGACCATGTCAGCATTCGACGCATACTTGCCGGTGCCGACCATGAGCCGCGACCTGAATTCGCGGCCGCCAACAACGAGAGGTGACACGTCGAGAGTTGGCTCCAGCGTGGTCGCCATATCAGCCACCGCCGACGAAATGAACGATCTCGACGACATCCCCATCATTAAGCGCCCGCGTCGCGTACAAATCGCGGTCGCGAAGGATCAGCCGGTTGTGCTCGACAACGACGAGCCGGGGATCGATTCCCAGTGAGCCAAGCAGCGCGCCGACAGTGCTGTGGGGCGCGAGCTCACGTGGTGCTCCGTTCACCATGAGCGTCATCATCTCGCCTGAGTGCGGAGACTGAATCATAGGCTGAAATATAGCGCGTGACGGGTTCGACAAAGCCGCTTTCGGGGCTCTCCGGCAGACGCGTTTTCATCAGGCTGTCCTCCTCGGATGACACGTCCTCTGTGTGGTCCCAGCCGACTCCTCGAATTGTCGCCACTCCGTATGCTCCAGCGCTGATAAGGTCAGACACGTTTTCCGGTTTGACACCGCCAATTGCTATGATCGGGATGACGACAGAGGCTGCTACCGACCTGACGAAGTCCAGGCGAGCCGGGGGTCTGCCGGCGTGACTCGGCGTCTCGAAGATGGTCCCGGCCACGCACCAGGACGCGCCGGCTTTTTCCGCTTCGACCGCTTCGTCCTTGCTGTGCACGCTCGTTCCAACGGGAATCCCCGGAGCAACTGCGATTGCTTCCAAAACCTGGAGCGAATGGGACGCAAGCTGAATTCCGCGGGCACCGATCGCCCGGGCTATATCGACCCGGTCGTTTACCACCAACCAGCAGCCAGTCCTGTTCTGAGCTTCGACGAGCCTTTCCGCAATGTCATAGAATTGCCGACCAGATGCCCGCGAACATCTCAGATGAACCGCGCCCCGACTGCCGAGGATTTCCATCACACGCCCGGCTCGATCGACGAAGCCCGGCCGAAGGACAGAGGCGCTATCTGTTACTGCGTGAATGACTGGAAGCGGCGGCCCGAAAAACATCACGCGCCAAATTTGTCGCCGACGCCGACTCCGCGCCCACGCGCCCATTGTGCAGATGGCATCCGGGTTTTGCCCGATGGCTGGACGTCCTGGATGCGGAGAAGTGTGTCTGCGCACATGACAGTCATTCCATTTTCAACGGACACCACGTCGCCCGCCTCCGGAATGTTCGGGAGGCCAGCGATCGAATCGATGGACATCACGACCGGTCCGAAGAGCTTTACATCGGCGCCGTGGATTGTTGTAAACGCGCCAGGCTTCGGATCGTAAGCGCGGATGGCCCGAGCGACCTCGCCGGCAGTGAGGTTCCAGTCCACCAGGGCATCGGTCCGAGTAACCTTCGGGGCGTACGTAGCCTTCGAATCATCCTGCGGCTGTTCAGTTATTCCCCCGAGTTCCATCAGCGCGAGTGACTCCAGCAGAGTCAGCGCGCCCAGTTCGGAAAGTCTGTTCTGAAGCTCGCCGTACGTCTCGTCGTCGAGGATTGGAGTCGCAGAAGGTAGAATGATCGGACCTGCATCTAGAGCGGGAACCATGCGCATAATCGTTACGCCCGTTTCAGTGAAACCCTGGCGAATGGCTGCCTGAATCGGGGCTGCTCCGCGCAGGGCTGGAAGCAGCGATGCATGGATGTTGAGCGTGCCCATACGGGGCAGGTCGACAATACGCCTCGGCAGAATGTGCCCGTACGCGACAACGACTGAGATATCCGGCGCCATTCGCTGAATCGCGTCGAAAA
Organism: Gemmatimonadaceae bacterium; assembly: GCA_039921425.1. Lineage (GTDB taxonomy): Bacteria > Gemmatimonadota > Gemmatimonadetes > Gemmatimonadales > Gemmatimonadaceae > UBA4720. The sequence goes on from JBDSBT010000260.1 coordinate 2,624, forward strand.
ACTCATCATCCTTCGGTGATCGCGGTTGGTAAACCGGGAGGCTCTCCTCCAGCGCGATCTGCTTGACCGGTGGTGGCGTCAGCGTTCGCGATCGGCCCTGCGGCTTATCCGGCTGGGTGACGACGCCGGTGACTTCGAAGCCCTCGCCGACCAGCGCGCGAAGCGGGGCTGCGGCAAACTCTGGCGTCCCCCAAAAGAGGACACGCACCTACAGCTCGCCTTCGCTGCCGTGAGGACCAGCTTGCTCGAGCGACACCCTGCGGATGAAGCCGGGATACTCGTCTTTCATCTTGTCCCACTTCGACATTGCTGAGCGACGCTTGAGAACGCTCAAGTAGTCGATGAACAACTTTCCGTCGAGGTGATCGACCTCGTGCTGCATGCAACGCGCGAGCAACTCCGTGCCTTCGACCTCGATCTCGCTGCCGTTTTCATCGAGCGCTTTCACCACAACTCGGCTAGCTCGCGTGACGTCGCCGAAAATCTCTGGAATGGACAGGCATCCTTCCTCACCGCGGACCGCTCCCTCTCGCTCGACTATTTCCGGATTCACGAAAGCGAATTTCTGGCCTTCGACATCCATCACGGCGACGCGCTCGGTTCGACCCACCTGCGGTGCCGCGAGCCCTATTCCCTCGGCGGCGTACATCGTGTCGAACATTTCCGAGATCAGCTTGCGGATTTCCGGAGTGATTTTCGAAACGGGGTCTGTCTCTTTCCGCAGAACCGGGTCGCCAAGCACCCGAATGTCGAGAATCTTCACGCCTGCGATGTCGATCCCGTTCCGGAACGAGACACACGCGCAATACGCCCGCGCTCAATGATGAGGCGCGACTCGCCGGACTTGATCGTGATGCGGTCTTCATTCGGCATGTTCTTGCCGTCGATCAGCGTTTCCTTGATGAAAATCACGTCTCCGACTACACCACCTGAGGTGACGATCTCATCGCCCTTCCTGACAGCTTTGATGAGAACGTCCTGCTGCTTCCGCTGCTTCTGGCCAGGGCGAATGAGTATGAAGTAAAAGATCGCGAAAATCGCCCCGTACATGAAAACGGGTCCGAGCACGCCGTTGAGCGGGCTCTGAAGAAAGGCAAGATCGGGGAAGATAGAGGTCATTGGTCTTGAGTTTTTCTGGATTGATAGCGCTTGGTCCAGGCGCTGCTCCATGTGTCGATCGAGCCGTCGAGAATCGCTGCTCGTGCCAACCGGGCCAGGGAGAGAAGGAAATGTACATTGTGCAGGGAGAGCAGGCGCAGTCCGAGTATCTCATCGGAGACGTAGAGGTGCCGGATATAAGCGCGGGTAAACCGGGTGCAGGCGGCACAGTCGCAGGTCTCGTCGATGGGCATTGGATCGTTCCGGAACTCCGAGCGCTTGATGTTCAGCCGCCCGTCGGAGGTGAATGCCGTCCCGTTTCTGCCCATCCGGGTCGGCGCTACGCAGTCGAACAGGTCCACGCCGCGGCGAATTCCCTCGATGATGTCTTCAGGAAATCCTACTCCCATCAGGTAGCGAGGCCGGTTCCTGGCCAGCGAATCGTTCACGACGTCCAGCATCTCGTACATCGCCGGCTTTTCTTCGCCCACTGACAGTCCGCCGATTCCGAAACCTGTCCACTCGTGCATGTCGGTGATTGCCGTCGCGGCTTCGCGGCGAAGGTTCGCGTGAATGCCGCCCTGGACGATCGGGAAAAGCGCCTGAGATCCCGTGCGGCCATCGTCGACCGAATCGAGCAACTCGAACTCCGCGAGGCATCGCGCCAGCCAGCGAACGCTGCGCTCGCTCGCGTCTTTCGCATCGGGGCTCTCCGACTGGCCAGGAATCACGTGGTCGAATTGCATGATCACGTCGGCTCCGATGTTACGCTCGATGCGCATTACCGACTCCGGCGTGAAGAATCGCTTGGATCCGTCGATATGACTCTGAAATTCGACGCCGTCTTCGCTGATCTTCCTTAGCGTGGCGAGGGAGAAGACCTGAAATCCGCCGGAGTCAGTGAGAATTGGGCCGTCCCAGTGCATGAACTTGTGAAGGCCGCCCATTTCGCGAACGAGCTCGTCGCCGGGACGAAGGTGGAGATGGTAAGCATTCGACAGGATCATTGTCGCGCCCATCGCCGTCAAATCGGTGGGGTCGAGGGACTTTACGGTTGCGAGAGTACCGACCGGCATGAACGCCGGCGTCGCGACCGGTCCATGTGGCGTAGAAAACACGCCGGCGCGAGCGGCGCCGGCGTTTGCATCGAGTGAAAACCTAAAGCTCAATTATTCCCCTGGACTATTACCATTGCGTCGCCATACGAATAAAACCTGTATCCGCGGTCAATGGCTTCGGCATATGCTCGCATTGTCAGATCATATCCCGCGAACGCCGCGACGAGCATGAGGAGTGTGGACCGAGGAAGATGAAAGTTGGTTATGAGGTGATCAACCGCGCGGAAACGGTACGGCGGGCGGATGAAGATCTTCGTATCGCCGCTGCGCTCCGCGAACTCATCATCTGCATCAGCCGCACTCTCAAGAGTTCGCACACTGGTGGTGCCAACAGCCCACACTTTGCCGCCGCGTTGGCGCGTCGCGTTGAGCTCGTCAGCCGCCGGTGCAGACAACGAATATGACTCTTCGTGCATCATGTGTTCGGCCGGATCGTCCACTTCGACGGGCTTGAATGTCCCAGCTCCAACGTGAAGAAGCACATTCGCGCGATGCACGCCCTTCGCGGCGAGCGATTCGAGCATCGCAGCAGTGAAATGCAAACCTGCCGTGGGCGCAGCGGCCGATCCGGGCTGTTCGGCGTATACCGTCTGATAGCGCTCTTCATCCGCCGCGAGGTCAGCGCGTGCAATGTACGGCGGAAGTGGAACGTGACCGTAGCGCTCGATCGCTTCTTCAATCGGCAGGGGTGACTGAAGACGAACCACTCGAGTGCGGCGCTCCGTCGATTCGAGAATCTCGACCTCCAGATCCGGACTCACGTGAACGCGGCGCCCCGGCTTGAGCTTGCCGCCAGGGTGCACCATCGCCTCATATTTGTTGTCTCCGAGTGCCTTAAGCAGCAACAGCTCCGCCTGAGCACCCGAGTCGCGCGTGCCGAGGAGCCGGGCGTGAAACACGCGCGTCGTGTTGAGTACGATCGTGTCGCCAGCGGGAATGAGCTTCACGAGATCGTGAAAGCGCCGGTGCTCGATCGCCCCCGTGTCACGATCGACGACCATCAGCCGGCTCTCATCACGGCGTTCGGCTGGTACCTGCGCTATCTGGTCGGGCGGTAGGTGAAAATCGTAGTGATCGGTTCGGCTGCCGTCAGCGATCAAAAGAGCGAAGGTTGCGATCCGTTCGTGGGCATCGTGAAGCCGAAATGGCGGTACGCCTGAGCAGTTGCCATGCGCCCCCGCGGCGTGCGCTGAAGGAATCCGTTCTGCACGAGAAATGGCTCGTAGACTTCTTCGATCGTTCCCGCGTCTTCGCCGACGGCCGCAGCGATCGTACTCACGCCGACGGGCCCGCCGTCAAACTTCTCGATGATCGTCTTCAGGATTCGCGAGTCCATGTCGTCGAGTCCAAACTGATCGACATCAAGGAGCTGAAGAGCATCCTTCGCGATGTCTCGTGTTATCACACCGCTTGATTTTATCTGAGCGTAGTCACGTATTCGGCGAAGGAGGCGGTTGGCGACGCGCGGAGTTCCGCGTGACCTGCACGCGATTTCCTCAGCGCCGCCCTTGTCGATCTGAACCTTCAGCACCTCGGCCGTGCGGTGCACGATGGTTTCGAGATCCTCTGCGGGATAGAAATTCAGCCGCTGCTCGATGCCGAAGCGCGCGCGCATCGGCGGCGTCAGCATACCGAGGCGAGTCGTCGCTCCCACAAGGGTGAACTTTTCGATCGGCATCGTGATGGTTTGCGCCTTCGGACCTTCGGAAAGCCGGATGTCGATCCTGTAGTCTTCCATCGCGGGGTAGAGAAATTCCTCGATGACCGGCTTCAGGCGATGTATCTCGTCGATAAAGAGAATGTCACCCTCGCGGAGGTTCGTCAGTGTCCCGACGAGGTCTCCTGGTTTTTCCAGCGCGGGCCCGGAAGTTTGGCGAATGTTGACGCCCATCTCACGAGCGATGAGCTCGGCCAGCGTCGTCTTGCCGAGTCCCGCGGGGCCAAAGAAAAGGGTGTGGTCGAGAGGATCACGACGAGCTATCGCAGCGTCGATATAGATCTGAAGGCTTTCCTTCACCTTCGGCTGGCCGATGAACTCGGCGAGTCGCTGCGGGCGAAGTGAAAGCTCGACGACCGACTCGTCTGAAAGGATTTCGGGAGTGGTGATCTCGGCGCGTGTCACGTCAGAGAATATATCCCGAAGGCCGCGCGTTTATTCGGTTGAAACCCACGGGTCGTTGGCCATCCAGTCTTCCTGCGGGGCAAAGAGAAAGACCACTCCGCCGTTCGCGAGCTTGGGCAGCAGACGCTCTGCGCGCGCCGGCTCCATCGCCGGGCATCCTTCGCTACGTCCAGCCTTCGTCGATGTCACGTACGGCGCACCGTGCGCTACGACACCGCGTCCAAACGCATTGTCATTGAAACCGGTCGACTGGCCCTTCAGTCTCAACCCGATTGATGCGTACGCTCGTCCGCCCGCGTGGCCGGTGAATCCATAAACGTTGTCGGCGAGATAGAGACCGAGCGACGTCGCTGCGCTTCCGGATCGATTTGAGAATTTCGTCGGAACGCCGTTCTTGTTTGGCGATGATCCGCGACCCTGCGCGACCATGAACGGGCCGTCAACGATCGTACGGGTAACCATGTCGAACACATAGCCGCGTGGCCTGGTGCTCGGCAAACCGTAGTCGACGAAATACAGGTATGGCTTTTTCACGTCATCCGGGTGGGCCGTCTTGTAGGCGAAATACCCGTGAAAAGCTTCCTCGAGGGCGCGGGGATGACTGAGGGGTTCCACGAGCCCGCCGAGTGCCTGGA
>JBDSBT010000261.1:0-15901 GCA_039921425.1 Gemmatimonadaceae bacterium
GCCTCGTCCCTTGGCCTGCTGCAATGGGATGCGGAGATCTGCATGCCGCGCGGTGGTGTCAATAATCGCGGCGATCAGATGTCGCTTCTCGCGGGAATCCTGCACGATCGTGCAACAGACCCTCGCATTGCCGAGTTCCTGAGCGATGTCGAAGGTTCATCGCTGTTGATCGATCCAGACTCCGTCGAGGCCGTGAACGTGCGCGAGATCCGGCGCGACTTCGATCGCGAGACGCGGTTGCCGCGCCGGCTGGTCGAAGAGATGGCACGGGTATCGGCGCTTTCGGCGCAGGCCTGGTCGGAAGCGCGCGACAAGGATGACTTCGAGACATTCCGACCGTGGCTCGACAAGACTTTCGAGCTCACGCGCGAGAAAGCAGATGCTACCGGGTACGGAGATGGAGTGCGGTACGACGCGCTCCTCGACGACTACGAGCCGGGTATGACGACCGCTCAGGTATCGGCACTCTTTGCGAAGCTCGGCCCGCAGCTCGTTCCAATTGTCGATGCTTTGCGTGATCGCCCACGATCCACGCCTTCACAACAAATAGAGTTCCCGGTCGATCGCCAGCGAGTGTTTGCCGAAGGTATCGCCACCAAGCTCGGTTTCAGTCTCGAGTTCGGTCGGTTCGATCTTGGACCGCATCCATTCTGCTCGACGATCGGCCCCGGCGACGTCCGAATTGCTTCGCGCTATCAACCATTTAACCTGCCCAATGGATTTCTTGGCGTCATCCACGAGACAGGGCACGCGCTGTACGAGCAGGGTCTCGATCCCGCTCACCACGGGACGCCGATGGGCGACGCCGTATCACTGGGCGTTCACGAGTCGCAATCGCGAATGTGGGAGAATCTCGTCGGGCGGAGCCAGGGGTTCTGGGTGCATTTCTATCCGCAGCTTCAGGCAACATTCAGCCAGGAGCTGCGTGATATTTCCCTCGGCAGTTTCCGCGCATCGATGAACCGCGTAGCTCCCGGACTCATTCGCGTCGATGCAGACGAAGTCACGTACAATCTGCACATCCTGATTCGCTTCGAGCTCGAGCGCGCACTTCTTGACGGCGACCTTCGTGCAGCCGACCTCCCGGGTGCGTGGTCGGAAAAGTATCAGGAGTATCTCGGGATAAGGCCTGACAATAATCGCAACGGCTGCCTCCAGGACATTCACTGGTCGGAAGCTCTCATCGGTTATTTCCCGACCTACACGCTCGGCAATGTGTATGCAGCCCAATTTTTCGCGGCCGCTGAGAGTGCGGTTGGTCCTCTGGATGAAGCGTTCGCTGCCGGGGAATTCTCGCCTCTTCGCACATGGCTCGGCGAGAACGTTCACCGTCACGGAAGGCGCTATTCACCTGCGCAGCTGATCGAGAGAGCGACGGGAAATCCTCCTGACCCATCAGCGATGATAGACAGTCTGTCCCGCAGGTATATCCACGAGAGCTGACGCCGCCGAGGGAACTCGCGCCTTGGCTTCAGTCCTGCATTCACCATCCCTCATGACTGAAAAAACACCTGAAGGCGCAGCGGTGAATACGACCCCCGACGCGCCTGCCGAGACCAAGTCCGAGACTTCCGACGCCAGGAGCCAGCGCGAAATTCGCGAGCGGGTGACACAACTTGCCTTTGGCGGAGATCCCGCGCGCTACGACGAGTTTATTGGCGTCTTGAGTGAGGCCACGCCGGCGGGTGTTGAGGTGATCCTGCGGGGCAGCTCGATAACTGGACACAAGCATGGCTCGGATAGTCCCTTCGACGCGGACGGCCCGGGAACGAGCGATCTCGATGTGACATTTGTTGGTGGCGACATGGTCATGCTGTTCGGCGAATTTCACATTCCTGGAATTCACTCGGTACCGCTCAGCGAAGAGCATCCCTTCGCATCATCGGCACTCGGCCCATTGCGAAAGCGCCTTTGTGCGATGACGGGGCGCCCCGTGAATATCCAGGCGACGACGTCACTGGTGCAGTATGTCCGCGACGTTACGATGGACCAGCCGTATCTGGTGCTGCTGAAACAACCCGCGGAGTGAGCTTTGCGGCTTCTCACCTACAACATCCGCGAAGGCGGGGTCGGTCGCGCAGAACAAATCGCCGAGGTCATCAAGGCCGCGAATCCGGAAGTGGTGGCGTTGCAGGAGGCGCGAGATCCAACGGTGGTGGGGCTCATTGCCAAACTGGCTGGATTTCAGTTCTCCGGCTCGCAGCGATCGCACTCCACCGGGTTCCTGAGCAACGTGCCTGTTGTCAACTACGCATGGCGTCATCCGCCGCAGACGAGGCATGCACTTCTCGAGGTTTCTCTGGCAGATGGCTTCCCGCGCCTGTTCGTTTTACACCTGCGCGCGTGGTTTTCAAAGTGGAGTGAGCGCCAGCGCGCGCGCGAGCTCAGAGGTCTGCTCGACGGAATTCAGGAGCAGCTAAAACGGGAGAACAACGCATTCGCATTTCACGTTCTGGCCGGCGACTTCAATGCGCTGGCGCCGGGCGAGCGGTTCGATTCATCTCCAATGCCGGCGTGGATACGCGGAATGGTCTGGCTGAGTGGGCGAGACATTGCTCGCAGCACAATAGAAATGATGCGGTCCGACGGATATGCGGAAGCGTGGCGCACGCTGCATGCGGATATGGAGAACGATCCCGGATACACATTTCCCGTCTGGAATCCGCACGTAAGGCTTGATTATGTCTTCACCCCGCGCGAGTTCGCGTCCCGGTTCACTGCCTGCGAAGTTCTTCACGCACCTGAAGTCGTGAAGACGGCGTCGGACCACTTCCCACTGTTGGTTGAGATCTCCGGCTTGTAATTCTCATCCTGCCGGCGTTCGGGATAGATTAGCGGCTCACGGCGGCAGCCGAGCATGATCGCAGGTGTAACAAGCGAGACGCCAATCCAACACCTCAGGCATCAATGGAGCGATCCAATGAAACACAAGGGCGAACGCAACATCCCCGACTTCTCGAAGAAGCCAAAAACGCCACACGGAGTCACTCCCGACCGCAAAGGCCCAGCCGCAACGCCGCATGCACGACAGACCCAGCCGAAACCCCAATCAACATCGGCGAAATCCGGCCGCCGCGGTACCTAGCAGCGTTCATGGGTTCGACGACAAAGAAGGACGGTTCCAGGGTCAGCATTGCAATGCCAGCCGTTCGGGCATGGAGTCTGCGATTGATACGCCAACCTTACAATCCGGGGCATTAGATGGCAGCGAAGAAATCGACAGCCAAGAAATCGACGGCCAAAAAATCAACGAGCAAGCGAACATTGATCGCGCCGAACGGTGACAAGCGATACATCAAGCGCAACGCGAAGGGACAGATCACCGAGTCGGACGATCAGGGCCGATCGCTCTCGGCCGATAGCAGGAAGAAGGCGAAGAAGACCGTCAAGGCCGGTTACGGCGACAAGGGCGACCAAAAGCGGAAAGGCTAGGTATTTAGGAGGGGCGCGGAGGGTAGCCTTCGGCTATTTCTTGACGGGCAGCCTCACCTGAAATTCCGTACGACCGGGTGTTGAGTCGACGGCGATCTCTCCTTCGTGCCGTTGAAGGAGACGTCGTACCGTGTCGAGGCCCAGTCCGGTTCCTTTTCCTACGCCCTTCGTGGTGAAAAACGGATCGAAGATGCGCGGCTGAATTTCGGCAGGAATGCCTGGTCCGTCATCAATGATGCTGACGACGACCGAGTTGAGCTCGCGGTCGGCCGTTACCCAAACGTGGCCTTTCTCTGGAACAGCGTCGAGCGCGTTCTCAATCAGATTCATCCAAATCTGATTCACCTCGGCGCCCACGGTGTACACGCGGGGAAGATCGTCCGGGACGGTGATGGATACGTCGATTGATTTTGCACGTGTCTTCCCGCCAAGTGTCGGCGTAGGCGGTGAGCAAAACGCGTCGAGATTCGGGGTAAAGCTTCATCGCTTCACGCAGCATCTCCGTACCGGAGATTCCGGGCATGCGCTGGTCCGCGAGGAAGAGCGCGACGGGAACGTTGCGCTTAGCGAGCTCGGTGGATGCTTCGAGCCCTTCCGCTCCCGAGCCCGCCTTCATGATGCGGTAGTCGGCGCGGTATTTGTCTCGCAAATCGCGTTCGATGGCACCTAGTACGTTGGAGTCGTCATCGACCGCCATGATGACTGGCTTGCTCACTGGATTACCCTATTGGTGTAGATCACGGCACGAGTCACGACCGAATATGCGAGAAGTCACTGCGGTCGAACAGGGAGCGGACTCACAGCGAGCTCTCGAGCTTAGCCCTCAACGTCGTTGCACTCGAGCCGTAACGAGCGAGCATCTCTGCGGCCGCGCCATGCTCGGACTGCAAAAGTGCGCAGAGCAGATGAAATCCTCCCACCAGCTCGCGCCGTCGCTCGGTAGCAAGACTGATGGCCGTCTGGATCGTTGACTGCGAATCCGCATTCAACGGGATCTTCGGCCGTTCGACTCTGTCGTCGGCAGGTAGCACGCGATCACCGAAATCCGCCCCGAAACGTTCGAGGTCCCTTCGACTGTACTGCGTGAATGCCTCCAGCGGCAGATTGCCTGTTCGGAGTAGACCGAAGAGCAAATTCTCCGGACCAATTTGAGTCTGGCCGAGTCGAAACGCGTCATCGCCTGCGAGCTCCAGCGCTTCCTGCAGTTTTGGCTCGATTGCGGGCGGATTGACTGGCCGTGAATCTCGTTCGGCGAGAATTGCGTCAGGGTCCATCCCGCATAGCTGGACGATGTGCCGGAGCGCAGAATTCTTCGAATCATCCTCAAACCTTCCGCGCGCAGTATCGCGCGCTGAGTGACGCGTTCCCCAGCCCGTGAGATCGGGATTCGCTCCGAGTCGTAAAAGGCACTCGACGACAGGCGTCCACGCATTCCCGACAGCTACGTTGAGAACTGGGGTGCCCCAGACAAGGCTGTTAACCGGGACGCATTGCGACGCCATGTATTCCAGAATGGCGATGCGACCGTTGAGCATCGCGATGAAGAATGCTTCCATCAGAATCTCTTCGTCGTCTGGATCGGGATGAGGCAGAACGCCTCCCGGGCCGACTGCGTCGAAATCCGGTCGATTCTTTCGCGCTTCGACTTTCGGTTTTCCATTGGCGTCGAGTGAGCGGCGCACACCTTCGAGGTCGCCCAGTCCGGCGGAGATCCAGAGCGCCTTGCGAGGTGTGCAGTGCGGGGCGAGGACATCGACAGCTTCGCCGTTCCAATAGCGAATGAGCGCGTGCTCGAGAACTGGAATTCCGTTCGGTGGAATCCACGCTGGATCCGCGCCCCGCTCGAACAGCCAGCGCACTTTGTCGGTCTTCATGTACATGTGGCCGCAAAGTTGTCTGTTGAGCTCGAGCTGAAGATCAAGCCCATTCGCCGCGAGCCATTCCATGACTGGGCGCATTGCTTCCCGGCCTTGAACGCGCTCGTGGTGAATGGCGGATCGGACCAGACTGCGGCCTTTGCTCACATCGACATCCGAGGGGTTAAGCAGATCGGGGTGCTTCTCGACGACTCGCTGCAGCTCATTCACGTCAATTGCGGCCATGGCTTTAGAGGCGTCCCGCATTGGATCCACTTCCATCCCGGTCTCACGGGATCGGACTTGTGATTGACTGCGACTGAGGAGCACTCCCCAACTTGAGAAACCCATGTTGCGCGCCACTGCGAGGCACGCTTCCTCGTCAGTTACGGTTGACCCAACGATTTCATCAATGCGCGCTCCGTAGAATCGCGGCACATAGGCCGCTATCATGCGCGCCGCCATCATCCGTCCGTTGCGTTGATTGTCGAGAAGCGCGCGAACGTGCTGGTCGTAGAAATCGCGACTGCTGTAGCGAGTGGCTCCGTGGTTGTGGCGCTGACGATTAACGTCGCCGTAATACCGGACCAGTTTCGGCCAGCTCGCGAATCCATATTCGCGCGCGATAACCAGCTGCGCGTCGCTGAGTTTGATCTCGGTCGGCGCCGACGCATCCATCGACGGCAGTTGCGCGCGGGCACGCGCCAGAGAATCGGGGTCGCCGACACGCAGCCGACGGAGAAAAGCTTTCGCCTCCTTGTGCTCGAACTCGAGGTTGGGACTCGGCGGCAGCGGGCGCAATGCGTCCATGATACATCTCCTTTCGTTGTGGCCCCTAGTCCGCGTCGTGGGCCCGAAAAGAGTTTGGTTATGCATCAGGTGGAACGACTACATCGGAGGGGACCATCCCTTTCCGCGGACCGGATGCGCTCCGACAGCGCTCTCGGAAATTCGCGGTGTCGATGGATCGCGTCAAGCCGGAGGACGTGGTTGACACCTGCGAAACAACCCGTCGGCCGGCGCGTACGGAATCAATACTGTAAGACTGCATTACTTCTGGGGGACGATTCTCTCGGGCGCCATCGTCGCTCTGTTGGGCCGCAAGTTCTGGCGAGGCCGTTCGGATCTGACCGTATTGATCATCGGGGCCATCCAGGCGGCATTCGGCCTCTTCATCTACATCAACCGGTTCGATCTGCACGGCTGATGACGGTCGCTTAAGGGGCTGGCGTCAAAACCACGTCAGTCTCGGCTTGGCGATCGCCCGCAAGATTGCGGCTACACGGTGGACGCGTTGAGCTCCGGCAATCGGATGAGAGTGGGAGCGTCTTCGAGTTCATTCTTCCCGTTCAGCTCGCGGGGCAACGGCGCGAACAGAGACTCGAGAAGACTGGAGACCGGTCGCAACAACGCGGGAAGCTGGCTGATGACTACGGTTACGACCTCGCGGGAGGCTTTCACGAGTACGCTCGTAACCTCACCAGCGAGCTTTCCGAGCAGCATGCCAAGGTCGTCCCGAGCACTCACGTCATCTCCCATCGCAGCGAGGACGGCTCTTCGATGCCTGAGAATTACCGGAGCGGCGAAAGCCACCGGATTGAAACCGGGAACGTATCGCGCACCGATGCCTTCGATCAGCGCAACCGCCCGCCCGAAGTAAACGAGCTCACCGCGAAGGATGATCGGCCACTCGTACATGGTGCGCATGACGTCGTCGGCGAGAGTGCGATCCGACAGAATGCGATTCGCGATATCCGCAGACGCGACGCCGTCGAATGCCATGCCGAGCAGAACGTCTACGAGACGATGGATAGTTGTCATGTCCGTGTCGGGCTCGACGATGCCAAGCTCGTAAAACCCGCGGATCACTCCCGCCGAATCCCGGCCGACCGCTGCGAGGGCTGTCCGAATCAGCGTGCGGCGCATCTCCGGCTCGACGCGAATGACCATGCCGAAATCAAGCAGGACGAGTCGCCCGTCATCGGTGACAAGGAGGTTGCCCGCGTGAGGATCGGCGTGAAACAGGCCATCCACCAGCATCATCTGTATGTATGCCTCGACCACCGACTCGACCACTCTCTTCCCGCTCAAGGCTCCCGACGACACGCGCGATGCGAGGGCGTCGATCTTGGTTCCCTGCATGTACTCCATGACGATCACGCGCTGCCGAGTGAGAGCTGTCTCGATCGCCGGCACGAGTACTCGCGGATTGGTGGCGAAGCGGTCGGCGATAGCGATCGCGTTTGTCGCTTCCTGGTTGAAATCCATCTCCTCACCGATGCGCCTGGAGAATTCCTCCACCACAACGCGAAAACCGCGCAGGTGTGAGTTCGACCAGCGGGCCATGATGATGTCGAGGATGCGACTGACGGCTTGGATGTCGCTTGCGACGAGCTCTTCAACTCCCGGCCGAAGCACCTTCACCACCACATCCCGGCCTTCATAGCGCGCGCGATACACCTGGCCCAGGGACCCAGAAGCCAGTGGCTCCCGATTGAAATTTTCAAACAACTCCTCCGGCTGCCTCCCGTAGGCGGCCACGATCTCGCGCTCGATCTTCTCGAACGGCACCATGGGCACTCGATCGACGAGAGAGCCCAGAGTCGAGAGGTATGGCTCCGGAACGACGTCGGGTCTCGACGCGAAAACCTGCGCGAGTTTTACGAAAGTCGGGCCCAGGGACACGAGGGCGGCGACGAGCGCATGCGCGCGCCGAGCGTGAAACGCGTCACTCCGCTCGAGCCTGCCTCCAGCGAATATCCACCGTCTGAAATCGCGACGAAATGAGACGCCGATTGGGAGCAGGCGCCACAGAATTATGAGCGTTCGAAATTGTGCCAAGGAGCAGTGATCCGGGGAGAAGCTCGGGAGTTTACCGATCCTTCATAATACCCCGTACCAGCCGATCAAGGTTCGACTGCCGGACGAAACGGCATATTAAGCCCTCGCGAAATGGTTTTACTCACCGCTGAGAGGTCGACTCAATGCACAGACTCGGCGATCGCATTCCCCAGATCCTGCTCGTCGGCTACGTCCTTCTCTTTATCTGGGGCGCAATCAATCCGTACGACCGCGCTGACTGGTGGGCAGAGAACATCCCAATTGTCCTGCTCGTGCTGACCCTCGTCGTGTTGTACATGCGCGGTGTGCGCCTCTCGCCTCTTGCCTACGTACTGATGGCGTTCCTTCCGTATTGGCATACGATCGGTGGGCACTTCACGTTCGAACGCGTGCCCTTCGACTGGTTCAATAACCTCTTTGGGTTCAAGCGGAACATGTTCGACCGCATCGGGCACTTCAGCGTTGGTTTCTATGCATTTGCAATTGCAGAGTATCTGCTTGTCCGGAACAAGATGAGCAGGACCCTGGCATGTGTCTTCGCGATTTTCTCGATCGCCTTCGTTGCGATGTCGTACGAGCTGCTGGAGTGGATATACGCGGCTTACGGCGGTAATGCGCAGGCTGGTGCCGATTTCCTCGGCAGCCAGGGTGATATCTGGGATGCTCAGAAAGACATGCTGATGGACACGCTGGGCGGAATCGCGTCGGTCGTTTTGTATCTCGTTCTGCGTGGCCGGAGCGCAGTGCCGAGGGCGCGACAGGCATGAAGCGTTCGGCGGTATTCCTAGTTGCATCGCTGTTTGCCGGATGTGCTCCGCGACGAGTGCCGCTCGACCTGCCGGACTTTACCCAGCATGGAAGCTTCGGCGAGCGCATACGCGTGCTCGATCTGTATCCAGGCGTCACCGCGACGGTGGTCGCTCCTGCGCGTCTGGATATTCGTAAGCGCGTGGATCTCATCATCTACGCGCTACCCAATGGGAATTCGACAGCGCAGACGATTGGACGAAGGATGGCCGACGGGGTGGACTGGCACTTCGATATTCAGCACATCGGAGCGCAGACGCGGGCGCTGCGCGAGAGGGGTTTGAGTCAGGCGGTCGTGGCGTACATCGAAGCCGATACGAGGAGCTGGCCCGAGTGGCGGCGCGTTCGCGGGTACGATCGTGCCAACGCGCGAATCGTCGAGATCGTGGATCAGTTGCGATCGGAGATCGGCCATCCTCACGACATGAAAGTCACGCTGACGGGACACAGCGGTGGCGGGTCGTTTCTGTTCGGGTTCATCGAAGGGCAGGATACCCTGCCGAGGTGGCTCGAACGCATCGCCTTTCTCGACGCCAATTACAGCTTCGACTACAAGCACGGTGAGAAGATCGTCAAGTGGCTGCGTCAAAATCCAGAGAACACGCTCGTCGTGCTCGCCTACGACGACCGCAACATCATGCTTGACGGGAAAAAGGTCGTCTCCGACTCAGGTGGAACGTGGCGGGCGTCGACGCGAATGATGAACTACCTGAGGGAGCCCTTCGAGTTCAAGGCAGATACACTCGGCGCATTCGTTCGCTACCGAGCGCCGCAGATGGAGGTTCTTCTTCATCCGAACCCCGAGAACAGAATTCTTCATACGGAGATGATCGGTGAGATGAACGGCTACATGCATGCGATGCTCGTGCGGCGACTGCGGTATGAAAAGGATTCCACGGTTCTCAAGTCATCGCGGGCGTATGCGAAGTGGATTGAGCTGGATCTAACGCTTCCTTCGCCTTCTCCTCGGGACACTCCTCCGCGCGACGCGAACGCAATGACAGGATCTGCATTCATCGCGTCGCTCGCTCGCTTGTCGAGGGAGGAACGAGAGGGAGCGATTCGCCGAGAATTGCTTGCGGGCAACATGCCGTCATTTATGCGCAAGCTGAGGACAGTGGAAGCCAGTTACGTCGGGAGCGACAGCATCAAGCACACGATCGCGTACGAAGTGATGCCGGACTACCTGGCGATCGGCTCAGACGATGACTTCGTGCGGATGCCCATGATCCCGTACACAGCGCAGGATTTCTGCGACGCATTTGGCTTCGTGCTTCCGACGCGCAAGATGGTAAACGATATCTGGAGCGCTGCGACAACCCATTTGGATCCACGTCCAATGACTGAGGCGCGCGAGTCGCCGGTGACATTCCTTCAGCATCACCGCATTATCGAAGAACAGCTCGAGGGAAGCGTGCGCGGGACGTTCGTTGCGGGAATCAAGAAGGACATTGTTGTTACGACCAAACTGTCGGAGCATCCGCAACGAGTGGCGATCTATGGATGGCACTACCCAACCGGCGCGCCTATCCAGTCGTTATACACGGGACATGTCGACTGGTACGTTGACTATAGCCACGGTGTTCGGCCGGTTCGTCGCTGGATGCGAGTGGATGGTAAGCCAGTGACGTTTGAGAAAATTCTGGCCGACGTGCTGCTACGTAATTTGCTCAGTGACGAGGGAGAGGTAACTGTCTCGCGCTATGAAAAGTAGTTATGGCAGACCAAAAGGCGTCCTAACGTCGCTTGGTCGGGCGCCTTTCGTGCAGTGCTGCAACGAATCGCGGCATTGAATCTTTATCCACTCCCGGAGCACAGTAATGGACGAGAAGTCGCTTTTCACGAAGTTCTGGACGGACGAGTCGAAGACGACCCACAACGTGCTCGCGAGAATTCCGGATGGATCCGATTACCGTCCCGACCCGAAGTCACGCACCGCCCAGCAAATCGCATGGCAGATCGTTTGTGAAGAAAAGATGATCATCGAGGCGCTGGAAAGTGGAAAGGCAGAATGGGCTCCGCCCGAGATGCCGACGGCAATGAAGGATGTCATCGATACCTATGACGCGCAGTCTTCGAAGATGCCCGGGCGGTGGACAGCATTGACCCCGGATCAGTGGGACGGCAGTCTCGAATTCTTCGGCAGTGAACGCCCGGCCTCGCCAATGGCCTGGAGTTTTCTTTTCGACATCATTCATCATCGTGGCCAGATCACGACGTATCTGCGTCCAATGGGTTCCACTGTTCCGCAGGTCTACGGACCGAGCGGGGACGAACCGTAATGAGTGAGGCTTTCGGTTTCTGATTGAAGAAGCCGACCGCGGTCCGCTTTCTCCTATGTCTCGCGCTTTTCGTCGGGTGCACGAGCAAACCGGAGAATCAACAACACGGAACACTTCGCTGGGGCGGTGACGCCGAGGGCGGAGCTCCGTTTGTTGAAGCGGATCCGCTCGATCCGTCGAAGGTCCGCGGCTTTGATGTAGAGATCGCGTCGATGATCGCTCGCGGGCTTGGACGCGAGCCGGTGTTCGTGCAGACAGCGTGGTCGTCGCTAGAAGCGTCGGTCGAGCGTGGTGATTTCGCGGTTGGGATGTCGGGGCTCGAGGATCGCCCAGACCTCCGACAAAGACACTCGGTGTCGCTGCCATATTTCGAGTTTCGGGAGGTGCTTGCGGTTCGAACCGCGGATTCCGCACGGTACAAATCGCTCGCCGACCTCGCACAGCATAAAGTCGCGACACTCGGCGCAACGACTGCGTATCAGCTGCTTCTCGATGCGCAGAAGAGCGTCGGGGTAATTCCGGTCTCGTACGACGACGACATCCATCCCTATTCTGATCTCGTCGCCGGGCGCGTCGATGCAGTCCTGCTCGACAATATCATCGCCGATCGGTCGCATTATCGAACGCCTGGATTTGTCGTGCAGCAAAAGCCGGTTGCCATCGGGCACTATGTTGCAGTCTTTGCGCGTGCTGACTCAGCTCTGCGTGATTCGGCTGACGCGGTACTTCGAGCGCGGATGCGTGACGGATCGCTGGAAAAAACTTTCCGCGAGTGGAAAGTGTGGGACTCTTCTCAGGCGATGTTCTTTCAAGGAGTGCTTGAACCGCCCGCAATGCTTCCGACCCCTGTGCAGGGAACTTCCGGGTCGGCCACGAACTCGCGGCGCACATCGATAGTTGCATACCTTCCGGCCTTCTTTCGCGCCGCGGCGATCACACTGGTGTTGTCGTGCCTGGCGATGGCCCTTGCGGTGTCGACGGGAATTCTCGTAGCAGCCGGGCGAGTCTACGGGCCGGCGATCGTTCGCATTCCATTGACGGTCTATGTTGAGGTAATGCGCGGCACTCCTGTGCTGTTGCAGCTCTTCGTGATTTACTACGGGTTGTCGTCAGTAGTGAAGCTGCCAGCGTTTTTTGCCGCAGTCATCGGGCTCGGTCTGAATTACGCGGCGTACGAATCAGAGATCTACCGCGCTGCGCTCGAAGCCATTCCACGTGTGCAGCTCGAAGCCGCTCGGACTCTTGGGCTATCCGAGAGTCAGATCCTGAGGCTGGTTCGCGGTCCGCAAGCACTTCGCCTGGCCCTCGCGCCCATGACGAACGATTTCGTCGCGCTCCTGAAAGACTCCTCGCTCGTTTCCGTTATCACGGTTGTCGAGCTAACCAAGCAGGCAGCGATCTATGCGACGAATGCCGGAAGCTGGGTCGTCCCCGGAATTCTGTGCTCGCTTATCTATCTCCTCTTCTCGCTTCCACTCTCGCGCTACGCCCGGAGTCTCGAGCGGAAATGGAGCGTCACCACGTGACGGCTGCATTGACGATCACCGGACTCGAGGTCGTCCGCGGGACGCAGCAAGTGTTGCGCGGACTCGACCTCGCGGTTGCTTCGGGCGAGATCGTCGCGTTGATGGGTTTGTCTGGTGCAGGGAAGACAACGGTGATTCGTGCCGTCGCGGCCCTTCAACCGTTTAGTGCCGGATCCATTGTACTAGGCGATGTCTCATTGAAACCCGGGCCCCTCCCGCCTCAGTCTCGAATCGGGCCGCTTCGCGCCAAAGTCGGGATGGTATTTCAGGAACACGCGCTGTTTGAGCACCTCACCGTTCTCGACAACGTTACGCTTGCGCCAGTTCACGTTCGCAAATGGGACCGCGATCGCGCGACGAAGGCAGCAATGCGATTGCTCGAATCGCTCGGAGTGGCCGAAAGGGCGCAGGCGTTTCCGCGTCAACTTTCCGGCGGACAGGCGCAGCGCGTTGCGATTGCGCGTGCCCTCGTGCTCGATCCTCAGCTCCTTCTGATGGACGAGCCAACGTCAGCGCTCGATCCGGCACGACGCGTAGCGCTGGCGGATACCCTGAAGAGGTTGACTGAAGGCGGTCGCGGCCTGCTGATCAGCACGCATGACATGGATTTCGCAGAAACGTGCGCAAACCGGATCATCAAGCTCGCCGACGGCGTTATCGCGGACACGCAAACCGTCGCGTAAATTCGGGGCAGATGTCATTCGTTAAGTGCACTTGCCTTTCATTCGTCCTCGGGTCGACGCTGTTCGCGACCGCCATCGGTGCGCAATCTGCTGCCCCCCGCTCAGATGTCGGAGCGATAGTCAGCGGCGTGGTGCACGACAGCATTGCGAACGCCAATCTCTCCGGCGCGACAATTCAGCTCGTTGCGAGCGCGGATCCATCCTCCATACTCAACGCAGTTTCCGATTCGCTCGGTCACTTTCGAATGACCGAAGTTCCGCTCGGTCACTACCGCATCGGGTTCTTTCATCCACTTCTCGACTCGCTTGGAGTTGAAGCTCCGCTGCGCGATGTATACGTCGATTCGTACGGATCGGTGACGGCGAATGTCGGCGTTCCTTCTGCCGCTACGCTTCGGAGAGCGATGTGTGAGTCCGAGCCTGGTGGAGCGCCTGGAGCGGTAATCGTCGGGACAGTCAGGAGCGCGCATGATGGCCTCCCGATGCCAAAGGTCGCGGTGTTCGGCGAATGGTACGAGTACGTTCTCAAGCGAACCGGCACGACCCGGCAGCTTGCGCGCCGCAACGTGACGTCCGGCGACAACGGCTGGTTTGCGCTGTGCAACGCCCCGACTGAAGGGAGTGTTGCGCTCATTGCGACTACCGGTACCGACAGCACCGGTATCATCGAAGTGCAGATTCCTTCCACCGGATTCGCGCGGCGCGAGCTGTATCTCGGCGCCTCGGAGACCGAGCCCGTCGTCGACAGCGCGCGGCCGCCCGTAGCGGCTGCAGGAGCAGCACCGACAGGAGCACCGACAGCAGCACCCGTTCCGGTGCGGCGCATCCGTGTCGGGAATGGTCATGTGAGTGGAACTGTCACTACTGTGGCCGAGAGTCGCCCGCTCGCGAATGCGACGGTTACGATTGTAGACGGTCCACAAACGCACACGGACGCCCTGGGGCATTGGGTGATATCGAACGCCCCTGCAGGGACGAGGGCCATCGAGGTCCGCGCGCTGGGCTACTATCCGGACAGGCGCGAAATAAATGTTGTCGCCAGCGCTCAGCCGTTGCACATCGCGTTGTCGACTCTCAAGGCGATGCTCGATACGGTAAAGATTCGTGCGAGCCGTCTGCCGGGTGGTGCGAATGGTATAGGCTTCAACTATCGGCGTCGTGCGAGCGCAGGGCGATTCATCACGCCGGAAGACATTCAGCGACTGCCGGTGGTTGTCACGTCAGAGCTGTTCCGAAGGATGCCTGGCGTGAATGCCGACGAAGGCAAAATTCAAATGCGCGGGGCCTTTGCGACGTGGTGCGAGGCCGCGATTTTCATCGACGATCATTACATGAGCTTTCTGACCACGGAGGACATCGATGATTGGGTTCATCCAGAGCATATCGCGGGGATCGAGGTCTACTCGGAATCGTCAGTCCCAGCGCAATTTCGAGTGGGCATGGGTGAATGCGGGAGTATCGTCATCTGGACCAAATAACGTAGCTTGAACATGCGCATTTTTCGGGAGAGCTCATGTTCCGTCGCTTGATTCAGATCCACACGACACTTGTTGGTGTCGCCAGTCTTGCGCTGTTGATCGTACCGGGTCCGTTCCTCGCTGGCCTCGGGGTGACCGAGGCGTCGTTCGGCATTCTGTCGCTGACCCGCGTCATTGCCGTCCTTCTAATGATTGTGGCCGCTGCTGTGTCGCTTCTGTCCCGGCTGGACCTTCCAGGTGGTGTCATCGCCGCGCGCACCATCGGTGGCACTTACATGGTCGCCGCCGTTCTTCTACTGGGGCAGGAAATTGCAATCTGGAACACTACCGGTGGCGGGATCATCGTCGCAGCCGCCGCGATCGCCGGAATCGTATTTCTAGCCGCGTCCGTTTCTGCGCCGCGGGTTCGAGAGGTCGCCGCTACCTGACGCTCAGTCGCTCCAACTTGGAAACATGATTCTACGCCCTGGTTTTACGGCGGCAGCAATTGCTGCTGTCGGCATCGCCTGCGCTCCTCGGGCCGTATCCACATCCGTTGCACCGCGGCCATTCGCAAGATCTGTTTCGACAACTGCCCCACTCACCTCAGCGCAAAAACTCTGGGTCGATCGGACGCTTGCATCGCTTACCCTGCGCGAGCGCGCCGCCCAGATGGTCGTTATCTGGATGCAGGGCGACTACACCAGCTCACGCGATTCATCGTTCGCGCAGCTCGTTCGCTGGGTCGTTGACGACAAGGTTGGCGGAGCGACAGTCTCACTGGGAACACCTATCGAGGTTGCAGCGAAGATCAACGACCTGCAGCGGCGCGCGAAAGTTCCAATGTTAATCTCCTCCGATCTTGAGCCAGGACTGGGTCGGCTCGAAACCGGCATCTTCACGCACTACCTGCTGGAGACTGGCGGCGCGACGGCGTTTCCGTCCGCGATGGCCATCGGTGCCACGCAGCGAGATTCCGATTCTTACGACGCGGCACGAATCATCGCGAGCGAGGGC
>JBDSBT010000262.1:0-1583 GCA_039921425.1 Gemmatimonadaceae bacterium
ACTATCTGCGGTGCACCGCCTCCGTCGGCCTGCTGGGAATAGACGGAGATGCGATCTTTGCCACCCAACGCCATATAGTAAATCAGCGTTCCATCCGGCGACCACTCCGGTGCCTGCGCGGTCGCAACGGACGTGAGTTGAGATAATGTCCTGCTCGCCATGTCATAGATCCACACGGCCGATTTTCCGGCGTCGGACACAGTCACAGCGATTCTGCTTCCGTCCGGGGAGAGACGCGGATGGGAATAGCGTCTCGATTCCGAGGTGATCACGGACGCATTGCCATCCTTCGCTATCCACGCAAGCTGACTCTTCGTTCCGCCGCGCGAAGTAATCAGCGCACCGCCACGCGAGACAAATATTCCGGAGTTCCCATTGTTACCGGCGATCACGTTCACGGGATCGAGAACCGGAACAGGGCTCCCTTCTCCGCGACGAAGTGTGCGATCGAGGTGAATCGCCATCACCACTGCGTCTTCCCGCAGGTACACAAGTGTGCGATCGAACACCGCAAGGGGACGAATTCCTTTTACGCCCACCGGCATCACATCGCCGCCATTAACCGGAACGGTCGCAAGATCCGCCGAAGCAAGGGAACCCTTCCATCGCGTAAATACAACATTCTTTCCGTCAGGCGAAGCGATTGGCCACAGGTAATTCAACTCGCCCTTCGATGAATCAGGCTTCGAAAATTCGACGAGCTCGCCGCCAGCCGCGCTCACTTTTGAAAGACCATGGAAAGTGCTCTCCGATCCGATAAGAATCTCGTCCTTTATCGTCCAGTCACCTCCATTGTTGCTCCCGCCCGGAGTGATGGTTATGGGAGCGCTTCCATCGAGTTTCACTTTCTTCAGGAACCCGCCGGCTTCGAACAGAACCCATTCGCCGTCGGGTGAGAACAAGACCTGGCTTCCGCCGGCTGATCCAGGGATCAGCCTTGGCTCCAGCTGATCGGTGCGAAGTGAGTAGAGCTGCACACCTGCCGTCCCGGCCGAGCCGAAGACAACAGTACCTCCGTCGGGAGAAACCGCAGCAGGCCAAGGATAATTGTCGAAGGGCCGCAAGCTGTCGGGCACGTCCATGACGAAGCGCACCGCGCGAGTTGAGGTTTCCTGAGCCGGCTTGTGAACAAACGCAAAGGCAATCGCGGCGATTGCTATCACGCCGAGCACTGCGGTAACCGGATCGAGAAGTCGCGCCTTCCAGCCCCGCGCCTTCGATCTCTGAACGGCCTGCGCAGATGAGAACAGCCCGGTGCTCCCGGCCGTCGACTGACCAAGCATCGCCTGTGCAAAGTCGTGCGCAGTGGTGAACCGATCGGCAGGAAGCTTTTCGAGAGCACGCTGAACTGCAAACTCCACATGCTCTGGAATCGACGGCCGCCCGGTGCGCATCGGACGGGGCCGCTCCGTCAACATTCGTGCAATTATCGCCTGCGACGTGTTGCCGGTATGCGGCGGTTCGCCCGTGAGCATTTCATAGGCAACGGCGCCGAGTGAATAGATGTCGCTCCGTCCATCTATGACGCGGTCACCGGTGGCCTGTTCCGGACTCATGTACTGCGGAGTGCCGAGCGACAAGCC
>JBDSBT010000263.1:0-6693 GCA_039921425.1 Gemmatimonadaceae bacterium
TCGTGACGCGAGTCGAGATCGAGAACGAAGTTCTGATCGGCGGCATCAAGCCGTCCGATCCAGCTCGATGGACATCGCTTTACAATGCCGCGAAGACAGCAGCTCCGAATGCGCAGGTGTTTTTCACTGCGGCTGGCAACAACGCGATGTTCGAGCGTCTGCGTGACCTCGGCGTTCCGTTCGATCGGGTTGGACTGCACCTGTACAAGCACGGTCCCCAGTGGAAGGAAGCGTACTCATCCCATGTGCTCGGCAGCGCGGGATACGCGAGCGAAATCGGGAAGCCGCTCACTATCGGCGAGTTCAACTGGAAAGACCTGACACGAATCTCTCCGGAGAAGCGGGTTGGAGAAGTGGCGCAGGTCTACGAGTCGGTGCTGTCACCGCATGCCGTGCCAGAGGTATTCGAATTCCAGCTTCAGGAAGCACTCGCATTCAATCCGTCGGTTTCCGGAAGCTACAGCAGACACTACGAGCCGCTTGGTCAGGACAGAAGGCCAAAGCCCGAAGGACTCGAGGCGATGCGGATCATTCGCAAATACAGCTCACCGACCGCGCCAATTCGCACGTTATCGATTGTCGTACGCGAGACGCAATTCAACAACGACAAGAGCTCGGCTTTTTTCACAATCACGAACAAGACTGTGCGGACACTCCGGATTCGCATTGCTGCGATGGCATTCGATGGATTGACGTCGAAGCTCAACTCCGCAAGCACAGTAACCCTGCTACCAGGGGCGTCCACATCAGGTACTATCGCACTTCAGCTGGCCGGGGACAAACGGGTTGGTACCTACCACCACTTCTTGCGCGTCGATTACGAAAACAGCCAAGCCTGGGGATGGGGGGTCGCATCGAAACAAGGTGCGCCGCAGTTCTCTGGCAAGTCGGTACTTGGCGATCGGGTGTTGTATCCGCAGGGGGCCGACGTCGTGAATCAGATCGACTGGAATCGGCCGACTGCTGTGGCCTTCGGAGCGAACGCAGCTGTTCTCGAGCTGGAGGTCGCATATCAACTCGCTTCAACGCTTCAGTCTGCAACCGGGAGAGCAGTTCGCGTCTCTTCTATCGCGGACCTGCCCGATTCGATCATCAAGCATGGCCTCGTTATTCTCGTCGGCACGCCGACGTCCAACGCAATGGTCCCGGCAGTGAAGCTCTCTGGGGCACCGGGGTCGCGCCCCGGAGCCGGTCTGATCTGGCTCAACAGCGCGAACACGCATCTATCACTCGTGCTCGGCGGACCGGATCCAAAAGCAGTTCAGGCCGCCGTTGTCGAGTTGATCCTTCGCTATTGGCCGACGGCCAAGGACGCAACGATGCGGATTACCGGAATGGAGCCCGGCGCCGCACTCGGCCACCGGGCGGGCGGTGCAGCGGTCGATCCCCCGTGAAACACTTTCGCAAGTCGGCGGTGGCCAACGGTCTCCGCGCAAATGTGGTCAATGTGCAGTTCCGTTCAACCTTCACAACATGAGAGTTCGTATGAGAAGTTCACGTGTCAGAAACTGGAGTGCGATGCTGCTGTTGATGCTGACGGCCATCTTTCTCGCTCCTTCAGCCAGCGCGCAGGAGGCGGTTGTGCGCGGCACAATCATCGGCGCCGACTCGAGCGGGCCGGTCGTACAGGCGAACATCGTAGTTCAGGGCACAAAAATTGGCACGCTCTCGGACGAGAACGGTGCGTTTTCGCTCAGGGTGCCGAGTTCCTCGTCGAATCTCGTGATTCAGCGGATTGGATATGTGAGACAGGTCGTTCCGATCAACGGACTGACCACTCTCGTCGTTCGACTTGCTCGAACGACCGTTGCCTTGTCGGACGTCGTTGTCGTTGGCTATGGAAGCCAGACGCGAAGTGACATCACCGGCTCGGTTGCGAGCGTGGGCAAGGAAAGGCTGGAAGAAAAGCCCAATATCAGTGTCGCGCAGGCGATGGAAGGCGCAACCGCCGGAGTTACGATCAGGACGAATACCGCCGGAGCCGAGCCTGCCATCAACATCCAGGTCCGTGGCCGCAACTCGATCTCTGCCAGCACTTCACCACTCGTCGTCGTTGACGGAATTCCATACAACGGAAACCTGGCGGAGATCAATCCGTCGGACATCGCGGCGATCGAAGTATTGAAAGATGCGTCAGCATCAGCGATCTACGGATCACGCGGCTCGAACGGAGTCATTCTCGTGACATCGCGCAAAGGCGGAAGCGGGAAGCCCAAGGTTTCATACAGCGCGTACACGGGGACGCAGCGAATCGCGAACCTTCCCACGCTGATGAACGCGCAGCAGTTCGCTGACTTCAAGTGTGTTCGTATCCGCACGACTCCAATGCAGGACTGCAGCACGACCCTTACTACAACGGAGAAGGCAAGTCTCGCGACCGGCGTAGATACCGATTGGGCGCGCATCGGTACGAGAGACGGTAACCAGACGCAACACGACATCTCGGTCGCCGGCGGAGGCGACGACACGAAATACTATCTTGGCGGATCTATCCTCAACGTCCGCGGTGTCGCCTTGAACGACGACTTCAACCGCGCAACCGTTCGGTTCAATCTCGACCAGAACGTGAAGTCGTGGCTGAAAGTCGGTACGAGCACCCAGGCAGCGCAGACCAAGCGCGACGGAGTGCCGGTGAACTTCTCGACGGCGTTCTTCTCCAATCCGCTGATCTCTCCGTACGATGCCAACGGCAACGTTCTCCTCAGGCCGTGGCCGGAAGATCCGAACACCAACAACGCTCTCGAGAATCTCCTCGCGATCGATAATGACAAGAACAAGCGCATCTTCTCGAGCAACTATCTTCAGCTCAACGTTCCGCAGATCACGGGGCTCAGCTACAGACTAAATGCAGGCATCGATCTCGCGTCGCGAAACGTCGGCACTTACTTCGGTCGCAACACGCAGACCGGACTCGTCGATGGTGGAACGTCACTTGTCAGCAACACGACGCGAAACGACTGGACGGTAGAGAATATTCTGCGCTACAACCGCATCTTTGGCCGCCAGACGCTCGATTTCACCGCTCTCGCGAGCGAACAGGCGAACAACCTCGAGATCGATGCACTCAGCGCTCATGGATACCCGAACGACGTTCTGACTTACCGGTCGAACCTTCCGCTGTTTATCGTTCCCGCGGACTCGGTCATCGATTCGCGCCTGCTCTCGCAGATGGGACGCGTCAACTACGGTTACGACGGACGCTATCTTGTCACCCTTACATCCCGTCGTGACGGGTATTCCGGATTCGGCCGAAACAACAAGTACGGCACCTTTCCGTCGATCGCATTCGGATGGAACGCCTCGAACGAAAAATTCTTCCCCTTCAAGCAATCGATCGACGCTCTGAAGTTCCGGTTCTCGTATGGAAAGAATGGAAACCAGGCCATCAGACCGTACCAGACTCTATCGCAACTCGACGACCGCTCGTACCTGAATGGAGATGCTCCGGCCCCCGGTTACATCCCGGTGACCCTTGGCAATCCAGACCTAAAATGGGAGACGACCCTTTCGCGGAACTTCGGCCTCGACCTGAGCATGTGGAAGGGCCGAGTGACGGCCACGCTCGACAGCTACATGTCGAACACGAGCGATCTGTTGCTCAGGCGCTCGATCTCATCGGTTCAGGGGATTACTACGATTACCCAGAACATCGGAAAGACATCCAACAAGGGCTTCGAGCTCCAGTTGGGCACGCTGAACGTGAGCCGCGGAATGTTCCGGTGGAACACCGACCTGAATCTCTCTGTGAATCGCAACAAGATCGTCGATTTGTACGGTGACAAGAAAGACGACATCGCGAGCGGGTGGTTCATCGGACAGCCGATCGATGTGAACTACGGGTACATCTTCGACGGAATCTTCCAGGCGGGGGAAAACATAGCAGCCAGCGCTCAGCCGACCGCACTGCCCGGTTATGTCAGGGTCAAGGACGTGAATGGCGACGGAAAAATTGATCCGCTCGACCGGACCTTCGTTGGCAGCCTCCAGCCGAAGTACACGGCCGGCATGACGAACTCCATCAGGGTGAGCCGCTTCACGCTCAGCGCTTTCTTCAACACGGTACAGGGCGTAACTCGCAGCAATCAGCTGCTCGGCACCAATCAGGTCTTCGCGGATGTGCGCCGAAACACGGTCTATCGCATTTACTGGACGCCCGAAACGCCGATCAACACGTATCCGTCGAACAGCAATAACAGCAATCCGCTGGGTGTTCCGTTCTACGAAGATGCGAGTTTCATCAGGCTCAAGGACCTGTCGCTCTCGTACGACCTACCTTCGACATTGGCGCGTAGACTGGGCGGAGAGTCGCTTCGGTTCTACGTGAACGGACGCAATCTCTGGACGAAGACCACATGGACCGGTCTCGATCCCGAGCTCGAAGCACAGCGCAACGTCCCGCTCGAGAAGGTCGTCACCGGTGGTCTCACGGTGAGGTTCTAAAATCATGAATAAGAAAAACATTAAATCCAAATCCAATCGGGATCTTTCGATGAAGAGCACTCTTCGCCGTCGAGCCATCATCGCACTTGTCGGTTTTGCGAGCGTGATTGTGGGTCCGGCAGCATGCAACAGCGATGACATTCTTACCGAGCATCCGAAAGACGTGATCGTCGCCGACAATCTGTACACGAATCTTGCCGGCTTCGAAGCTGGCCTCAACGCGCTCTACTTCGAGGTTCGGCGAGAGCGATTCGGGCAGACGAACGAAACAAACGACATTTTCTCCACGGCGACGACTATCGGAACTGACAACGGCTTCGGGCTCTATCTATCGCCGCCCGAGCGTCTTTTCTCCGAGTTCGGGGTGTTGAACAATTCCCAGAACGGCTTCACCAACAATTTCTGGGTGTTGCTGTACCAGACGGTCAACGCCGCAAATACGATCATCACCCGTGCGGAGAATCCGAGCGTCAAATGGACGCCGGACGAAAAGGCAAGAGTCGTGGCCGAGGCGCGGCTGATGCGCGCATGGGCGTATCGTCACCTGACGTACCTCTGGGGAGATGTGCCGCTCAACCTCGTCGAATCCTCCGGCGACAACGTTCGGACGGACTGGGAGAGAACGCCGCGCGATTCGGTCAGACAGGTGATCGTCAACGACCTGCTGTTCGCCGAGGCAAACCTGCCTGCCACGTCGACGAATCCGGGTAAGGTGACGAAAGCGGTCGCCCAGCATTTCCTGGCCGAGATGTATCTGGCGCTTAACAATCCTGCCAAGGCAGAAGTAGAGGCCCAGGCAGTGATCTCGAGCGGACTGTATAAGCTGATCACGGCGCGCTATGGCGTGAAGGCAACCCAGCCTGGCGTAGCGTTCATGGACCAGTTCGTAGACGGAAACGTCAACCGCACGCAGGGAAACACCGAAGTGCTGTGGGCACTGCAGTATGCGCAGAACGTCCTGGGTGGTGGGGGAAGCATCATGCGTCGCAGCTGGGTTACTCGCTACGAAAGCAACAAAGGCATGGCGATCTCTGCGGACAACGGCGGGCGCGGTATCGGCCGGCTCGCGATCACCAACTATGGATTGAATCTCTATGGTCCGACCGACGTGCGCGGAGGACAATTCGCGATTCGCCGATTCTATCTCCTGAACAACCCGGCAACGTTGGCGGCGGGAAAGAAAGTCGGTGACACGCTGTTCACTGTTGTAGTTCCGGAGAAGGTCAGTGATCCGCTTCGTCCGAGCACGAGAAAGTGGGATTGGACCGATCCCAACGATGTCACTGGAGCGGCGCAGTATGGCGATCAGCCTTACATCCGTGTCGCGGAGACTTATCTGCTGCTCGCTGAAGCACAAATGAAGAACGGCAAGCAGGCCGAAGCGGCGGCGACGATCAACATTCTGCGTGCCCGCGCCAGTGCAACTCCAATCACGGCGGCCGATATAACGATGGACTTCATTCTCGACGAGCGCTCGCGTGAACTGGTGACGGAGGAGCAGCGCCGTTACACGCTAATGCGAACGGGTACCTGGCTTGCGCGCGTCAAGCTCTTCAACAAGCTCGCGGCGCCAGTCGTCATCGCGAGAGATTCCCTGCTTCCGATCCCGCAGGCGGTGATCGACGCGAATCTGACGAAGGTCATGCCGCAGAACCCCGGCTACTGACCGGCAGTTGAAGAAACTGTTCCTGGGTGCCATGACGGTGAGAGTATTGCTCGCCGTCATGTGCATCTTGTCCGCACCATCGGTGTCTTTCGCGCAGGGCGTCCTTCAGACACCTGGCACGCGCACGATCGTGTCGATCAATGACGGATGGCGATATCACGCCGACGGGCTGAACCTGGCCGAGAAGCCGGCGATGCCGGACAATGATTGGCAAAAGGTCACACTGCCGCACACCTGGAATGTTTCGGATCCGTTCGACGACGTTCCGAGTTATCGCAGGGGCATCGGCTGGTACAGGAAGTGGCTCGACGTGCCAGCCTCGCTCCGGGGGAAGAAAGTATTTCTGCATTTCGAGGGAGTGAACCAGATAGCTGACGTATACGTGAATGGCGCGTTCGTCGGAGAGCATAAGGGCGGATACACTGCGTTCACGGTAGATATCACGAATCAGCTGAAGTCTGATGGAGCAAAAAATCTGATCGCGGTGCAAGTGGACAACAGTCACAGTCCGTTTATCCAGCCGTTGTCAGTGGGATACGCGTTGTACGGTGGCATCTATAGAGACGTGTGGCTGATTGCGACTGATT
>JBDSBT010000264.1:0-7986 GCA_039921425.1 Gemmatimonadaceae bacterium
GGACCACAACCGATTCGGCTTTGCCGGCTTCGCGCTGATCGAGTAGCTCGCCAACGCAAAGCAATGGAGTCAGTCCGCCCCGCTCGATAGCCGCGCACTTAAGCCCTGTTTCGTTATCGCTCTCCCCGAAAACGTGTCGCCTTTCGGAATGTCCTACGAGGACAACCCGAGCACCGGCTTCGCGCGCCATGCCGACTGAAAGTTCGCCAGTGAACGCACCCTGATCGGCCCAGTAGACATTCTGAACGCCGAGAATGATGTCGCGCCGGTCAGCAATTGCGTCGCCCACCGCGCTTATAGAAAGAGCCGGAGGAAAAAACAGGATCGTCCGCGAGTTCTGGCGAGGATACTGATCCAGAAAGGCCTGCATGAATTCACGAGCAGTTGTTGGCCCGTTGTTCATCTTCCAGTTCGCCGCGAGCACCGGCCGGTTCATCGCTACTCCTTGTCGTCCAATGCATCGACTCCCGGAAGCGGTTTCCCCTCGAGAAACTCGAGAGAAGCGCCACCACCCGTTGAAACATGACTCATTTTCTCCGTCAGGCCTGCCTGAGCAACCGCGGCAGCTGAGTCTCCGCCACCAACGATCGTGGTTGCCCCGTTGGCAGTGGCCGCGGCCATCGCGTTTGCAATCGCCTTCGTACCCCTGTCAAATGGCGGGGTTTCGAAAACTCCCATAGGTCCGTTCCACAACACAGTCTTCGCCGAGGCGATTGCGCGGGCGTACGATTCTGCCGACCTGGGTCCGATATCGAGCATCGCATCGTTGGTGCCGATTCCGTCCTTTGGAACTGCGCGAGCGGAATCCGGTGAATCGATCCCCGGCGCCACCATCGCATCATGCGGAAGAATCAGTCGCGTGCCCGCCTTATCGATCAGGTCGCGCGCCATGTCAACGCGATCGGCTTCAACCAGCGATTTCCCAGTCTCGAGGCCGAGCGCCTTGTAGAACGTGCACGCCATTGCCCCGCCGACAAGCAACGCGTCAACTTTCGGCAGGAGCGCCTCGATTACGTCGATCTTGCCCGAGATCTTCGAGCCGCCCAGTATCGCGACGAACGGCGAGGTTGGCGACGAGAGAGTATCGCCGAGGTAGTTGAGTTCTTTCTCCATGAGCATCCCCGCAACTGCGGGCCGCAGGTGCTCAGCAACTCCCGCGGTGGACGCATGGGCTCGATGCGCGGTGCCGAACGCGTCGTTGACGAACAAGTCGCCAAGTTCTGCGAGTGAGCGAGCGAGGCGAGGATCGTTCGTTTCTTCACCGCCCAGAAACCGCGTGTTCTCGAGAAGCAGAATTTCGCCGGCGGGAAGATCGTGCGAGGCTTTCATCGCTTCGTCGGTATCAGTTGTCTCGACGAACGTGACGCGCGCACCAACCAGCTCTGCGAGGCGCGCCACGACCGGCTGCAATGAATACTTCGCGTTCGGTTTTCCTTTCGGCCGTCCTAGGTGCGACAACACAACGGGGCGTGCGCCGCGATCCAGCAGGTACTTCAGCGTTGGGACAGACGCGCGGATTCTGGTGTCGTCGGTGATGTTGCAATCGTCGTCGAGCGGGACGTTGAGGTCCAGGCGGACGAGCGCGCGCTTGCCGCGTAAGTGCTCATCCGAAAGATCACGAACTGTCTTCTTCATGGACTAGGAAAGTCGCGCGCCGACGAAGCGAAGCATGTCAACGCAGCGCGACGAATAACCCCACTCATTGTCATACCAGCCGGACACCTTGACCATCGTACTGTCAACGACGTTGGTCGTCTTCGAGTCTAGGATGCACGAGTGCGGATTGCCGATGTAGTCGCACGAGACGAGCTCCTCCTCGGAGTAAGCGAGAATTCCTTCGAGCGCGCCCTCTGAAACTGCTTTGAACGCCGCATTTACTTCCGCGATCGTGGTAGCCCGTTCGACTTCAAC
This sequence comes from Gemmatimonadaceae bacterium, assembly GCA_039921425.1. Lineage (GTDB taxonomy): Bacteria > Gemmatimonadota > Gemmatimonadetes > Gemmatimonadales > Gemmatimonadaceae > UBA4720. The sequence continues at coordinate 1,912 of JBDSBT010000264.1, forward strand.
TGTAAGGTCGGTGAACGAAACGTCGGGCGTTGGAACGCGGATCGACAGCCCGTCGATTTTTCCCTTGAGCTCCGGCATCACAAGGGCAGTTGCCTTCGCGGCGCCGGTCGTGGTTGGAATCATTGAAACGGCCGCAGCTCTGGCGCGACGGAGATCCTTGTGCGGAAAATCAAGGATCTGCTGATCGTTGGTGTAGCTGTGAACGGTCAACATCGATCCATGACGGAACCCAAAATTATCCTTAATCACCTTCACCATCGGCACGAGGCAGTTCGTGGTGCACGAAGCGTTGGAGATGATGTGATGCGATGCCGGATCATACTTATCGCTGTTGATGCCCATGACGATGGTGATGTCCTCGCCCTTCGCCGGGGCAGAGATGATTACCTTCTTCGCGCCTGCGGTGATGTGCTTCTTGGCATCAGGAGCGTTGGTGAAGCGTCCGGTGGACTCAAGAACGATGTCCACTCCAAGGTCGGCCCATGGCAGCAGAGAGGGATCCTTTTCCGAGAGAATCTTCACTTCATCGCCGTCGACTATCAGCGCGTTTCCATTCGCTTCGACGTCACCAGCGTAACGGCCGTGTACCGAATCGTACTTGAACAGGTGGGCGAGTGTCTTCGTGTCGGTAAGGTCGTTGATTGCGACAAAGTCGAGGTCCGCCACGCCCTGTTCTTTCGCTGCGCGAAGTACCTGCCGTCCGATGCGACCGAAGCCATTGATGCCTACTCTGATTGCCATTCTCGCCGTTTCCTATGGAATGAGCCGGTCACCTGACGCTGGTGCCCGGCCGAATGTCATGTAGCTGATTGTCCGCGCCCCGGCGGCGAACAGAGCCTGCGCACACGCACCAAGTGTTGAGCCTGTGGTGACCACGTCGTCCACGAGCACCAGATGTCGCCCGATCACCTCTTTCCGGGCTGAATGTGGAACGACGAACGCTCCGGCAACATTGCCTAGTCGTTCCCCCGGAGTCAACTGCGTCTGGCTTCGCGTTCCGTGCCCTCGGGCGAGAGCGGTACTCAGCATTGGAACGCCCCAGATTTGGGAGAGATGCGAGGCGAGAATCTCCGATTGATTGAATCCGCGATCGCGCTTCCTTGACCGTGCCAGCGGTACCGGGACAATTCCTGCGCGCTCTCTCGCGACATCGGCCGGCCAGGACAACCGGGACATTCGCTCAGCCATCGCCGGGCCAATGCGGATCCAGCCGCCGTACTTGAGCGCGTGCACGATTGCCGAGCCCGTGCCCGCGCCCACCCAGCAGTATGACCGGGCAGCTCTCACGAACGGGGGAAGCAACTCGCACCAGCGGCACGTGTAGGCTCCTACCGGATGGCCGCACCGAAAACAGCGAGGTGATGGGAGCTGGCGGCATCGAGACCAGCAGTGTCCGCATACGATTCCCTGCTCTCCGGGCATCATTAGCCGCTCGCACGACACGCAACAAATGGGCAGCAGAAGATCCGCCGCAGCGCTCAATAAGTTCGACAACATGCGCGGTGCGAAGCTGTCGATCAGCTTCTTCCGGCGGCCTGAGACAGTGCGTGTTTCATTGCAGACTGGTCGGGTTCCTCCCCGAACCAGCATTCAAAGGCGGCGACGCCCTGATGCAGCAGCATCGAAAGTCCGTCAACGGCGCGGTGGCCGCTCGCTCTCGCTTCGCGCACCCACGCCGTTTCGTTGGGACCGTAAACGAGATCGACGATGATCGCGCTGGGGGCAACCCGGTCGAACTCGACGGGTAATTGGTCGCTGGACATTCCGACTGGCGTCGCATTTACCACAATATCGGCATCACCAATCAGCGGGTCTCGCATCGAAGCAGCTCGTATGACAACGGAATGCCGCATTCGTGCCACTGCTGCTCTTGCGAGATCGCGACCGTGCACCGTCGCCGTCACTCCCGGCCAGTCGGCGATTGCGGTGAGAACAGCGCCGGCGGCGCCACCCGACCCAAGCACCGCAACGCGAACGTTCGAAGGCGCGGCGCCCAGCAGCTCGGTGATCATCGCGGTGAATCCGGCGACGTCCGTGTTGTGGCCGCAAAGACGGCTGTAGTCGTCGCGCCAGAACGTGTTCACCGCTCCTGACTTGTTTGCGGGCTCCGTACACGCGTCCATGAATTGGAACGCGTGAAGCTTGTGAGGAATAGTGACATTTCCAGCGCCGCCAATGTCGACAAAGTCGCGAAGAGTCGCTTCGAAATTTTCGGGTAGAACATCGATCGATTCGTACTTGATGGACCTTCCCGATGCGGCAAGCGCCGCGTTGTGCATAGCGGGCGAGAGTGATTGAGCGACCGGGTGGCCCAGGAGGGCAAGCCGCTCTGGCGGGCTCACGGCGCCGGTATGCGCTCGATCAGCCCGGACAGCTCTCGCTCGAGATCGTTCGCCGTCTCGCGATACGAATCGAGGTCACCGCCAAACGGATCCTGAACCGTTCGCCCGGCGCGCTCTCCTGTGGCGTAGCCAGCGAGGAGGTGCACATTTGCGGCGGGATTGATCTCTTTGATACGCTCGACCTGTTGCGGTGCCATGACGAGGATCAGATCCGTCGCAGCAACCAGTTCCGGCGTGATCATGCGCGATCGGTGCGTCGACAGGTCGAGACCGCGCTCCAACCCGACGAGGATCGACCCGTCGCTGGCTGATGACCCATCCCACGCCTGAGTGCCAGCGCTCGACACCTCAACGTCATTCCGTCCCGCAACCTCAAACATTCTCCTCGCAATCGCCTCGGCGAGGGGGCTTCGACACGTATTGCCGCTACAGACGAAGAGAATGTTCATGGGTGCTAGTTGTCTCCAACGACGTCAGGGACACATTCGCGAAGCGTCGCGGTGGAAATCGCGCCGGGACGAATGACGCGAGGCCACCGTCCAGTGCAATCGACAACTGTCGAAGGGTGAGATTCCACGAGCTGTCCGCCGTCTAGAACATGGAGAGATCCGGTCTTGACTGCATCCCCCCATTGCTCGATGATCTCGTGCGCATTCGTTGCCGGAGGCACACCCGGCCTGTTGGCGCTTGTAGACGTGATCGGCTCGCCGTATGCCTGCACCAGACGGGCGAGTCCTGGATGGGGAGTCCAGCGAACGGCCACTCCACCCTCGGGGCCTCGAAGCTGATCGGGTACTCGCTTCTCGCCACCGGGCAGCACGAGCGTCAATGGACCAGGCCAGAATCGAGCAGCGAGCTGCGATGCGTGAGTGGTCATGTGCAAACCGAGACGTACGAGCATATCGCTCGACGAGACGATGAGTAGAAACGGCTTGTTTGGCGGACGTCCCTTCAGCGCGATGAGGTTGGCAACAGACTCACGGTCAACGCCGCCGCCAAACCCGTACACAGTCTCGGTTGGATATGCCAGGACTCGACGGGCGTTGAGGTGACCGATAGCGTTCCTGAACGCCTGCTCGATCTCCTCAGGAGACCAGAATGGGATAGCGAGGGGTGAGACGATCACTCAGGCAAGATACTCAACGCTTCCGCGCGAATGAAATCTGCCTCGTCAGTGATCTTCATCGCGCGTTCACTTCCAGCGACGCAAACGACTTTCATTCCGAACTTTTCGCAGAGCGCGGCATCGTCGGTTGCGGTGATTCGCTCTTCAACGGCGCGCGCATGCACCGCTTCGATCATTTCGCGGGGAAAGCCCTGCGGCGTCTGAATTCGTACCATGCCTTGACGATCGATTGTCTCGATGATTTCGCCCGTTTCCCTGATTCGCTTGAGCGTATCGGCAATGACTAGTCCCGGTGCGGCCCCGTGTCCGAGCCGTGCAGCTGAGACAACGGCGTCGATCATTGCTGTCGTTACCAGCGGTCTGGCCGCATCGTGAATCAAGACAATGCTCGCGTCTGCCGGAACATCTTCGAGACCGTTGCGCACTGAGTCTCCGCGCTCACGGCCACCGACTGACAACAGCAATCGTTCGGTGTCGCACTGAAACAGCCAGGCGGGCGGGTCGCCAACGTGCTCAAACGGCAGGACAACGACGACCATGCAGACGTCGTTACGCGCCTGAAATTTCTGAACGCTGTGGAGCAACATTGGCTTTCCGGCTACCCAGCGAAACTGCTTGAGCTCGTTCCCGCCTACGCGAGTCCCGCGTCCTCCGGCAACGATCACGACCGCTACATCTGCCGTCATTGGAAGAGCCGCGCGAAAAGGTCGGAGATGGATTTGACTCCAACTGGCTTGATCCCTTTTGGAACCCGCGCTGGAATTGCGCGATGGGACATGAACGCAGTTGTCATCCCCATCTTCGCGGCCTCTCCGAGTCGACGCTCGGACTGCGAGACAGGCCGCACTTCGCCGCCTAGCCCGACTTCACCGAGAAATATCGAGCCGACGCCTAACGGGCGGTCGTAGACGCTCGACGCGAGCGCGGTTGCGACAGCGAGGTCACCGGCCGGCTCCTGCATTCGCACTCCGCCGACGACGTTCAGAAAAACGTCGAGCTGCGAGAAGGAGAGGCCCGCGCGCTTGTCGAGTACCGCAAGCAAAAGAGCCAGTCGGCGATTATCGAAGCCAGTCGCCACTCTTTGCGGATTTCCGAAGCCGGATTTTGCAGCGAGACCCTGGATCTCGATCAACACCGGACGACTGCCTTCGAGCAACGCCGTCACGGCGCTTCACGACGCGTGATTTCCCCGGTCGCCGAGGAACAACTCCGACGGATTTTCCACTGGATCGAGGCCCGTCTCCGTCATTCGAAACACACCGATCTCGTCAACGCTTCCAAATCGGTTCTTGATCGCGCGAAGAATCCGGTGATCGAGCATTCCTTCGCCTTCGAAGTACAGAACCGTGTCGACGATGTGCTCGAGCGTCTTCGGTCCCGCAATTCCGCCGTCGCGCGTGACGTGTCCAACTACGAACACCGTGATGCCGGTTTCCTTTGCAAAGCGCATCAACCGCGCGGCACACTCGCGAACCTGTCCGACACTTCCCGGCGCGCCTTCGAGGTCCCCGGTGAAAACCGTCTGAATCGAATCGACGACGAGCACTGACGGCGCCAGCGATGACGCCGTCGCGAGAATGGTCTCGAGAAGAGTTTCACCGAGGAAATTCACGTCTATCGCCGAATCTGACAGGCGCTCCGCGCGCATCCGTACTTGAAGCGCCGATTCCTCTCCGGAGACGTAGAGCGTCCCGCGTCCGGATGACTCGAGCTTTGCCGCGACCTGCAGGAGCAGCGTTGACTTACCGATCCCCGGCTCGCCGCCGATGAGAATCATCGACCCTGGTACGATGCCTCCGCCAAGGGCGAAGTCGAACTCACCCAGTCCTGTTTTCCAGCGCTGATCGGCAGTTCCCGCCACGCCGCGCAGTTTCTGCGGCTCTGCGATGGACCCGCCTTCCGCGAGTGACTTATGCCCGCCGATTCGTCGCGCGGCACCGCCGCCCTTGCCGGTGGCCGCCGCTTTCGCGAGCACTTCCTCGACCAGCGTATTCCACTCGCCGCACACGTCGCATCGCCCAGCCCAGCGCGAATGCTCGGCACCGCAGTTAGTGCAGCGAAATACGCTGCGTGCCTTTGGCGTCACTGACCCTGGTCACGTGCGGAATAGTTTTCGAAGCGCGTAAACGTCTTGTTGAAATAGAGATTCACGAGGCCGGTCGGGCCGTTGCGCTGCTTGCCGACGATGATCTCCGCACGGCCCTCGAGCGAGTTGCCATCCTTGTCGGCGGGACCGTCGTACATCTCCTGGCGGTAGATGAACATGACCAGATCGGCGTCCTGTTCGATTGCGCCCGACTCTCGAAGGTCGGACAACTGCGGCCGCTTGTTCTCGCCGGTTCGCTGCTCGGGAGCACGCGACAACTGGGACAAAGCGACGACCGGAACGCGTAGCTCTCTCGCCAGTGCCTTCAGCGATCGCGAGATGTAACTGATTTCCTGCTGCCTGCTTTCAGAGCTGGTTGGGCCCTGCATGAGCTGGAGGTAGTCGATAACGACGAGGCCGATGTTGTTGTCGATCTTCAACCGGCGCGCTTTCGATCGCATCTCGAGGAGCGAAATTCCCGGCGTGTCGTCGATCCAGATCGGCGCATGGCTGAGAATGCC
>JBDSBT010000265.1:0-4591 GCA_039921425.1 Gemmatimonadaceae bacterium
GGACGTCTCCGCTTTCGGCAGCACTGTATACGATGGACTTTCCATCCGTGGTGTATCTCGCCGAAAAGATTGTCTGTGTGCCGTAAGTCCTTTGCAGCATCGTCAGGCCAGCCGACGCATTGTCCGCGCTCGAGCTTCGGCCGAACATGAATGAGCCGCCAGCAATAGTTGCTGCCGCGACCGCTACTGATGCCCACATTGCAGCTTTGTTTCCATGCCGGCCTTTCGGGGACGCAGCCTCATAGCTCGAACTCTTGAGAGAGGAGCCCCCATCGCGAAGCGATTCACTGAAAGCGGCCGCCGACGCAAACCGATCGGCAGCAAGTTTCTCGAGCGACTTCTGAACTGTCGCATCCACATACGGCGGCACGCTACGACGCTGGGCAGTAAGACTCTTCGGCGATTCGGTGATCACCTTGGCGACGATCGACTGCGCAGTTGGTCCAACGAAAGGCGGCTCACCCGCCAGCATCTCGTAGAGAACGCAGCCGAGTGAATAGATGTCGGTGCGGGCGTCGACTTCGCGGGAGCCCATGGCCTGCTCGGGACTCATGTAGGTCGGCGTCCCTAAAGACATGCCGGTCTCGGTCATGCGCGACCCGCCGGTCTTCGACGCAGCGAGAGCGATTCCGAAATCAGCAACGACAGCGTGACCGCGCTGAAGGAGAATGTTCTCCGGCTTGATGTCGCGGTGGATGACACCACGTTCGTGCGCGTACTGAAGTGCGTCAGCGACTTCATTAGCAATGCGCAACGCGTCGTCGATTGGAAGCTGCTTCTCGCGGTCGAGCCGGTCGCGCAGCGATTCCCCTTCGACGTACGGCATCACGTAGAACACTGTGCCGTTCACTTCGCCCGAGTCATGAAGGGCGAGGATGTGCGGATGCTGCAAATTAGCCGTCGTCTTGATCTCTGCCAGAAAGCGCTCGGCCCCGATTGCCACGGCGAGCTCGGGCTTCAGCACTTTCACCGCGACCTTGCGATTGTGCTTCAGGTCCTCGGCCAGGTAGACAGTTGCCATACCGCCAGCACCGAGCTCGCGATCGATTCGATAGCGGTCGGCGAGGGCGGCTGTAAGACGCTCAAGCTGGTCGCTCATCTCAATAGGTTGACGGGGTTCATCATCCGCGAAGATAAGCTGCGGTCGAAACTCGCGCACTACATTTTAGGCGGGTACAACAGCTACCGGTAAGAGCTGGCAATGCAGGCGCAGGGCAGAGGAACAGAATGCGGACCGTCAACCAAAATCACAATCAAATCAAGGAACGGAGTTAAAGATGCGCCCACCACTAGCAATGATTGCCTGTCTGATGCTCGTCTCGGCCGCCTCTCTTCGCGCGCAGGACGCGGCGGCGGTGAATCCGAAGACAATTCACGTCACGCTCGACAACGAGCACGTCCGCGTTTTCGAGGCGACGCTCAAGCCGGGAGTGAAGGAGAACGTTCACTCGCACCCTACTTCTATAGTATATGTGGTCGCTGGAGGCAGGGTTCGCAGTCACCTGCCCGATGGCACGACGTCAGTTACGAATTACACGGCCGGCCAGACTGCTTACCGTGATCCTGTCACCCACTGGGCGGAGAATATTGGGAAGACGACAGTCCGCCTCATTGTTGTCGAGCTGAAGAAGTAGGGAGCCTTACCCTACGCCGTCGGAGCCGCCGCGTCGGAATTCCAGATGTCGCGGACGATCCACCACTTACCATCCTTCCGCGCGAACATCGTGAAGTACTTGCCCGAGTCGATCTTCTTGCCCGACTTGTCGGTAACCGTGAAGGTGTTGGTTTCCCACCCAAGGTCGCCCGATGCGCCGGCTTCGCTTCCGGAGCCGACGTTGTTCGCAAGGCTCGCCTTGGCCGAGGCATCGACATCCTTCTGGTAGGCAGCCTTGATGGCATCACGGCCGCGAATCATCGCTTGTCCCGGCATGTAGAGGACGGCGTCATCGGCATAAAGTGCAGCCAGAGCGGCAGCGTCGTGGGCATTGTACGCCTTGAACCATGCAGCATTGACGTCACGAAGCGCCTGTTGATCAGCCGCCATGTCTGGCGCGGCAGCAGCAGTCGCGGTCGTATCGCCTGCGGGTTTTGCGGCAGCGTTGCAACCGGCCAATGCGATACTCACGCCAAGCAATAAAGCCCTGGAGAATCGATGCATGTTGAAGCCTCGAGAGTCATATGATGAGCGCTCAATTTCTTAGGACAATAATAGCTCTCATCGATCACGGGTGGTGACCGGCGGCTGCGATTTTCTACAATCCGCCTAATCGTCTTCGAGTTAAAACAGTAGATTTTTCTGTCCCCGCCGGTTCCAGTCACCGGTCAGAAACGCCTTACAATGGAATAGAATGGAAAACGGAACGGCACCAACTCCGGCCACTGATAAGAATTTCGATGCAGCGTCGCTCATGGCGTCGATTACAGTCAATGACATGGCAACCAGCGTTGCGTGGTACCGCGATGCGCTTGGATTCGAAGTGGGTCAGCAGTTCGATAGGGATGGAAGGGTGGCGGCGACTCAAATCAGTGCCGGCGCGGTCAGGCTGCTGCTCAACCAGGAGGATGGTGCGAAGGGAGCTGACCGAAAAAAGGGCCAGGGGATCTCTCTTCAGTTTTCGACGTCCCAAAACATCGATGCGATTGCCGATCGCGCGCGGTCGCATGGAGCAACGCTCGTTTCCGAGCCAACAGACATGCCGTGGGGTGCGAGAATGTTCCGGCTCAACGATCCCGACGGATTCATGCTCGTTATCTCATCCATCTGGTAGCAGTAGCGCCTACTGCTTCTTGAGTTCCATCGTCCAGATGTCGCTCTGCCTGTCGCCGATGGTGAAGTAGAAGCTCGTGGCATCGGCGTCCAGGGTGTTGGTGCGATAGATCTGCCGATTTGGATCGGTGAGATGAAGAACGCGCCTTTCCGGGTCGCCGTTGATTGGCAGCTGCCAGATCGCCGACGTGCCGTCACCTTCTCGCACGAGTGCAAATCCGTGCTTCGAGTCCCGCGACCAGACCGTTGAGCCAGGGCTCGCGACGACTTTCGTCATCTGCGGAAGTGGTACCAATCTCGGATTGGTCCAGTCGGAGGAAAAGATGTAACCGCCCGGTGCGCAGTGGGGGCATATGGGTCCATCGGGATTGCCAATGATAATCAGCTTGCCATCGGGAGAAAATTCGGCCAGGTCCATCGTGCCCCTGAATTTCGGTGTGCTCCAACCCGTGGGGCTACCGGGATCGCGCATGATTTCGAGAATAGAGTCGGGAAATTGTAGGTACGCCAGGCCTTTTCCGTCCGGGCGCCAGCTGGGCGCAAGCTCTTCGCTCGGAGTAGCGACTATCGCGGTGGGCTTTCCGCCCGACGCGTCCATTGTGTAAATGTCGCGATTTCCGTTGACAAGACTGTGAAAGGCGATCTGCCTTCCGTCAGGAGACCACGTGGGCGAAAAGTTGTCCATCTTGTTGTGCGTAAGCTGCAATGGCTCTCCACCGCCAACGGGCATTTTAAAAATGTCCTGATTTCCGTTGATGTTCGAGTCATATGCCAGCCACTTGGCGTCGGCGGAGATGGATGCCGACTCGACGGTCTGATTGCCGGTTGTCACCTGCCTTATTCGAGGGTTGTCTGGGTCACCCGCTATCGGAGCCGCAAACACATTCGCAATAGTATTGAGCACGCTGTATGCGAGTGTCTTTCCTGCACGGTCGACTGATATGGTGTGTGCGTTGAGGCCCGTCGTCAGGCGCACGGGAGAACCGCGAGGTGAAAGGTCGCCGTCGATTCGCTGCATGTAGATATCGCGGTTTCCACCGAGTGTCGAGATAAAGAGCACGGCACCTTCCAGCGTCCACGCAGGACTGACGTTAAGATGCGTGTTGTCGGATATTCTCATTGGCGTTCCACCGTCAGCACGAACGACCCAAACTGATGAAGGCGCGATGTTGCCAACCATCTCGCCGATGAAAAACGCTTGATTTCCTCTGGAGAAAGCGACGAGTTTGTCATCGGCCGACCATGCCGGCATCATCACGCCGTCGCTTCCTGCTGTTTCTGGCACGAAGCGACGATTCTCACCGGTAGCTCCAGTAATGACAAGCGCCCGCGTGCTGGCGTCGACGCAGGCGATTCGGTCGCCGGCGTTGGAATACATGCAGTGACCGAGATTATCGAGTCCGGGCACCCGGTTGGAAACACCCCCGAGTGCAGGTACAGTGTAGGCGTGGAAGCTCCCTCGATCCTGGTCGCGCGTCGTGTAGAGAATCTCTGACCCGTCCGGTTTCCATGTCGGGAAAGCTCCGGATTCAGCGAGCATGATTGCTCGCCCGCCCGCGAGTTGTTTGACGTAGAGCCTGTTGTGATCGCCCGCAGGTATGCCGTACGCCACAAATCGTCCGTCTGGAGAAATACTCGGAATGATCTCCATCCAGGCGCGTTAGTAATCTGTCGCGTATTCCCCACCACGAGCACCTCACCGTTACGGCGAAATGCGACAGTGCTAGCGACGAAACCAGCGACGACGATGCCGAGGATGCCTGCGGCGACGGCAATTCGCTGTGGCGTCCACTTGGACGATAGTCGCGCTGTCGCCGTGCTCGG
>JBDSBT010000266.1:0-12271 GCA_039921425.1 Gemmatimonadaceae bacterium
AGTCGAAAGGCGGCTGAGCGAGTTCGACACTGAAACCGAAGCACGCCAGATCACCGAGGGTGTGAAGGCGGCGGTAACTCAGGCGTTCGGTGTGAACATTCTCGCTGTTGGTCTGGGTGCGCTGTTCGTCACTGTGTTCACCACAGTTGCCCTCGATGTAACGGGCATTCTGACTGCGACGGTGTTCGCGATCGCCGGTTGGCTGATCATACCAGCTCGCCGACGGCAGCTGATCGCGGATTTCGAGACGAAGATTGGCAAGCTTAACGAGGATCTCGCCGGGCTATTGAAGGCGAAATTCGAGGAGCAGCTTACGCGTTACGAGCGTCAACTTCTCGACGTTATCGCTCCCTATGACCGGTTTCTCGAGACAGAGAAGACGAAGCTCGACGCAGCGCTTACAGAGCTTCGCGCAGCGCAGAGTGAAGTGACAGCTTTGGAAACGCGCGTCGGAGAGACGTTCCCCGAAGCCGGAGCGACGTAACACCGGCAGCCCTAAGGCTGCCGTCTAAGTTGCCCCTCCAGGTTTCGAACCTGGACTCTCCTGATCCAGAATCAGGCGTGTTGCCAGTTACACCAAGGGGCAGAACGGTTTGAAACTCTCGTATTATAACTATTCGATCCCGAGGTTCCAATTGCCGGCTTTCGGGTAGAACTTTGATTCCAGAACAGCCAATCGCCAACCCCCGGCTATGCCGCCTGATCACTCATACAGTAGAAATGCGGCCGTGAACGTCTCCTCACGGTCGCGCTCGCTCCTCGTAACATCGATCGCACTGATCTCATTCGGAGCAACCGCCTGCCGAGACGTGGGTCCTGCATTTGGGCCCAGCATCCCGGCGGCCAGGGCCAATGCAGAAGGACTCTTCGGTGGAATCTCCCAGCGCTTCACCAACGTGCAGCGCAATCCGAAGTTCTCCCTGGCTCGCGGAAAGCTCGGCAAGAACGCATTGACGCCGTCGGCGATTTTTAACGACACATCAGTCTGGACAGCGATGGGAACAGAAAATGCCCGCACCGTCACAGTCGAGGGTGGGTTCTCGAATAATCGCTACATCTTCGCGGCAAAGCCGAATGCCGCCGCGCCCGATGCCGCAGGCGACTCCAGGCACGTGATGGTGCTCAACCGCTTGAACAACGACGAGTTCGAGTGGTTCACTAACGTAGACATCGCAGCCGGACCGATAACGGCGAACGACTTCAAGAACGTCGTATCTGCACTGATGAAATCTGCTGAAGGCCGAACTCCCACATCAGTTCGCGCAGACTACCGCGAGAGTTTTCCCAGAACTACGGCCGCGCTAGGTCGCTTGTTCTCGCTCGATTCACTCAAGCTCGTGCGCGACCTCGACTCCGCCACCACAATCACACTCGGCATAAGGCTCGACCCCGACAAGCTGCGACCGACGATGCCCGCGTTTGCCGACTATTTGGCGAAGTATTCTACAGAGTCACGCTATCGCTCAGTCGTTACTGACAAGCGGGGCACCCGGTGGATAGAGCTGAAAGGCGCGAACAATTTCATGTGGCTGAAACTGAGAAGTTTCGACGGTCACTTTGCCCCGTTGACTGGCTCACCGCGGCAAATACCCAGAGACCTCAAGCTCGAGTCTGATTTCACCACGAAGATTCTTCTCTTTCACGTTGGGTTCGCCAAGCTGGTTAGTGACGTGACTCTTCTCGACAGCGAACACGAGCGCGGCTGGTTCCTGCGATTCACGAAAGAGCCCGATTGGCAGCTTCCGCCCACCGTCGGCTTCTTCATCAAGACGCCGTTGAAGAGACCATTCAAGGGACAAGGCGCCATCTTCCGTTTGGCAATGCTCGACTCGCCAGGCAAGCAGACGATCATCGGACGGCGTACATCAGCCGCTGTCCAGGAGAGCGCGATACTACGATTCCTGAACCGGCTGAGCGGAACGGCAATGGGCGATTTTGTCGGAAAAGCGGAGTCGGAAGAAAATCGCTTCAGTGCCGAGGCTTTCAACGCGATGCGCCTCGATGCGAGAGGGCGGCTACAGTAGCAGAAAGGCTCCAGGAAACAGAAAAGCCGCGAGAATCCGTTTGGATTCCGCGGCTGCTGCCTGGACCCTCGGGGGTCCTGATCGTGCCACGCTCGCCGTCATTGGAACTCTACGTCCTACCGAACGGCGGCGGGCAGCCTATCAAAACCTTCTACACCCGCATTCGCAACAAGTTGCGAATTGAAATCATGGAGCTGAGGGGAATCGAACCCCTGACCTCTGCAGTGCGATTGCAGCGCTCTCCCAACTGAGCTACAGCCCCGCGCATTGTCCGCGACAAGCTGTACTCGCCTCGTGGAAGAGGCATCAACCCGTCGCACCGGGCCCAAACATCGAAGCCCCGCAAGTGCTGGCGGGGCTCAGACTCCAATCAAGATAGCGTTTTTGCACCCATTGTCAAGCAAATCGTATGAAGCAGAGGTTCAGGCGCTGCCGCTAAGTCTTTGCCTTCAATCACGATACGCAATTGTGACAGAATGACTTTAGTTCCGATATATTCAGCCCATGTCGCTCACCGTGCGCTTCCTCGGCACCTCCGCCTCGCGCCCGACAGTCGAGCGTAACGTCACGTCCATCGCAATCGTGCGCGAAGGCGAAACCCTGCTGTTCGACTGCGGAGAAGGTACCCAGCGGCAAATGATGCGGTTCGGCACCAGCTTCGCGCTCGCCGACATCTTCTTCACGCACATGCACGCCGACCACATGCTCGGCGTCATCGGACTGTTTCGGACGTTGGCACTTCAGGGCAGAACCGAGACGATGCGGCTTTACGGTCCCGTTGGATGTGAAACGCTCTTGCGTCAAGCGGTCCTGTTCGGAAGTGAGCGTGAAAAATTTCCAGTCGAGATTTTCGAGGTAATTCCGGGAACGCCTATTCCACGCAAAGGCTACTCGATCGTGCCATTCGCGGTGGACCACAACGATCGGATGGCCGTTGGTTACTCACTCGTTGAAGACATTCGGCTTGGCCGGTTCAACCCCGACCGCGCTCGCGAGCTGGGCATTCCGGAGGGTCCGGCATGGGGCAAGTTGCACAAGGGCGAGCCCGCAACACTCGATGATGGGCGCGTTATCGATCCGGCAGATCTCGTTGGTCCGTCTCGCCCCGGAAGGCGCATCGTGTTCACGGGCGACTCGAGACCTGCGGAAGGAACCGTCGCTGCCGCCGAAGGAGCCGATCTGCTCATCCATGAATCCACGTTCAGCGATGAAGAGCAGCCGAGGGCGGTGGAGACAGGGCATTCGACCGCGCGTGAGGCGGCAGAGGTAGCGGCAAAAGCCGGAGTGAAGCAGCTCGTGCTCACTCACCTCTCGGCTCGCTACTCAGTCAACGCGTCGGATCTGCTTCAGCAGGCGAAGGAAGTTTTCAACGCTTGCATCATCGCGAAAGACGGACTGGAAATCGAAGTCCCGTTTGCACACGAGACCGGGTAGCAATGCGCGGCCAGCACTCTAGCGCTTTTCTTCAGTCTCGATGGCTGAATCTCCCTTATACCAGCCCAGCTCCTTTGCCGAAACCGGTCGAAAGACTAGGTCTATGGCGAGCCACAGAGTTTTCGCGAACGGATACGCAGCCAATACTCCGATCACGAGAACGACTGACCCGACGTACTGAATTGCGTCCCATGGCGGATCTGGCCATGTCACCAACAGGACAATCAGAAATCCGAAGGCGAACAGCGCTTCGACGAACATCAGCGCAACCATGTATGCGCCGAGGAAGTAGTCATCCTCCTCGCGGTGGAGGTGGAGACCGCAACGAGGGCAACGCTCCTTCAAGTGAAACCAGTCAGCCAGGATGCGCCGGCTTCCGCAGTGCGGACACCGAAGAGTGAGAGCCCGCCAAACCATCGACGAAACCACGCGCGTTGTCATACCGGGTGGTTTTGCACTTTTTGAAGGTTGCACGATTTGAAGAGTGCGATGAGAAGTGCGTCGGCGACAGGAATCCTCTCAGCGCGGCAGTCGCGATTCGCGAGCCCTGGTTGATGCACTGCCCACAGGGAGAGGAACTCCTTCGAAGGTGGCCGTCAACAGCCCAAACAGGAATTGATCGGCCTTTGCATCGGGATTCCGGAAAACGAAATACATGTCGTGCACTCCCGACGTCGGCTGTAACGCAGTGCGCAGCCGTGACGGAGGCGCGGTCGAGTCGGCGGTGGGTCGAATCAACTCGCTCTCGCCGAGCATGCGGCCGGTCGCCGAATCGAGGTGCACTTCAACCTTCCCGCCCACGGCTTGATGCCGAGCTGGAGCCAGGGCCGCGAATATCACGGCGGCGACACCAGTCAGGTCGAGCTGCTTGAACATTACCGACGCACCAGACCGATTCACTACAGTGATCTCAACCGGCACGTCCGCCATACTCTGCTTTTGCAATCCCTTCGACAAATTCCCGCTCGCGATCACCACGCTCGGCGAGCGGAGTACGATCGTCTTCTCCCTCGTCAGCGCGGGCATCCCGTTCGCGCCTCGGTCGGTGTACGCAGCGCGCAGCGCCAGCATTCCGCGGGTAGCATCACCCGAGCCGGCGGGAGGGACGTATGCACCGCGGCTTGGGAGTGAGGGCGCACTAGTCTTCCGGTCGGCAAGACTCACGATGTAGGCGACCATCTGTGAGGCCTGCTCTTCGGTGAGCTGCGGGTGCGCGGGCATCATCACCTTGCCCCACACTCCGGTTCCCCCTTCGCGGATCTTCCGGACAAGGCGCGCAGTCGCCGAGCTATCGTCGTGATACTTCCGTGCGACGTCGAGATACGCCGGGCCGATGGATTTGCTGTTCAACTGGTGGCAGGCGAGACAATCCCCGCCTTCAACCAGTCTTTTTCCTGTCGCGTGGGCCACCAACCGTTGTACCGCTGTGTCGCTCGAGCGGAGGACGGTCGTCGCTCCGTTAGATGGGAGCCCATCCTTCACGTACTGCGCAGTTACGCTCACGCGCGGCGCCGGAATGCTCCCGCTCTGCAGTGAACCATCCTCCCGGTCCGTCACGCGCACTGCGTAGCGCACGGGAATGCCGGGGAAGAAGAAAGACCGATTGCTGCCGACGAGCTCCACATCCACGTTGGGCGGCTCGTTGCCGGCTGCGATCTGTACTGCCGCAACCGAGTTGGCCCCCGCAGCATCCGTGACTCTAAGCGACGCGGTGTACGTACCCGGTCTAGCGAAGGTGAAGGAGGGGCTGGGATCGGTCAGCTTTTGCAATACAGCGCCGTTACGGTGAGAGATGGTCCACTCGTATCGGAGTGAGTCCTCGTCGAGATCAATCGTGCCGGCCGAGCTGAGAGCGACGCGCATTGGAAGCGCGCCAGCCGGTTTGTCGACTGCAATTGCGATGATCGGCTTGCGATTGCCCGCGTTGTACTCGATGCGGACAAGGCGAGCGTCGTCGTTGCGCTCAAACCAGCGTGTCCCATACTCCAGAACATAGAGCTCTCCGTTAGGTCCGAACTGCATGTCAATCGGATTGCTGAACTTGTAGGAAGGCATGAAGCGTTCGATGGAGGCAAGGTCGCCCTTCCCGTCCATGGTGACGGCCATGATCCAGCCGCGCATCCACTCGTAGATGAAAAGTTTTCCGTCGTACCACTGCGGGAAAGGTCTCGCCGCACGGCGGAATTCGTCACGGTGAAAAACCGGACCTGCCATCGCGGTTCGCCCTCCGCTGCCGAGGATGGGGAATTCGGGTGACGCGCCGTATGGGTACCAGATGAATGCGCTCCGCGCGGGCGGAAGATCGGTCATGCCGGTGTTGTTGGGTGATCGGTTGATCGGGTGCACGGGATCGAACGGCGCTCCTGCCGTCACTGTTACCGAATCGATGAACGTCGTCCTGAAGTAGGCCTTGTTGTCGCCGACGAAGTAGGGCCAGCCGAAGTTGCCAGCCTGGCGTGCCTGGTTGACTTCGTCATAGCCTTTCGGTCCGCGCCCGAGCGAGTCGACGTTTGCGTCGGGACCTACTTCGCCCCAGTAGACGAAACCGGTTCGCGAGTCCACCGAGATGCGATACGGGTTACGGTGACCCATCGTGTAGATCTCGGGTCGGGTCTTCGCCGTACCTGGTGCAAAGAGGTTTCCCGCGGGGATGGTGTACGTTCCATCGGGCTCGGGGTGGATGCGGATGATCTTGCCGCGCAGGTCGTTCGTATTCGCAGAGGACTTCTGCGCGTCCCATGGTGAACGCCCCGGCCGTTCATCGATAGGCGCATAGCCGATGGCGAAAGGGTTCGAATTGTCTCCGGTGGAGACGTAGAGGTTGCCCTTGCCGTCAAAGGCGATGGAGCCGCCGGTATGACAGCACTTCAGACGCTGAACTCCCACTTCGAGGAGAACCTTCCGCGACCCGAGGTCGAGAGAGTCACCCCTCATCTGGTAGCGAGCGATAACATTTTTCGGGTCGGGTCCGGCGGGCGAGTAGTACATGTATATCCAGCCGTTCGTCGCGAAGCGCGGGTCGGCAGCAAGCCCGAGAAGACCGTCCTCCGCCCGGCTGCTATCCGTGTATTTGTTGCTAACCGGGATCGTCGCGATCCGTCGTACGCGCTTGGTCGCCGGAGTGTAGAGGTTGACGTAACCGCGCCGCTCGATGAACAGCACGCGTTCGTCTGGAAGCACGGCAAGCTCTACCGGCTCCTCGAACTTTTCGCCGAGAACCACTTTCGTGAAGCGGTTCTCCTCCGGTCGCGCGCGGCGGAAGTCGATCGTCCCCGTTCCAATTGCATAGCGTAATCCGCCGAGGATGTGCCGGAGGAAAAGCGGCTCGGAGAAGGTCGCTTCGGTGTGGCCCATATTCGTATAGAACGCCCGGCCGCCATCGAAGTCGTGATACCAGCTCATCGGATGATGGTCGCCGTTCGTTCCGCCCTCGTAGCTTTTCTCGTCGATGTCGACAAGCACGTGGATGGTCGGATCGATCGACTTGAAGTTGTAGAACTCATCCTCGCGATCCCACCGATCGGGCAGTCCCTTCGTCGAAGCGTGGCTCTTGTCGAGAACACGGAAGGTGCCCTTGCGAACGTTTGGATCATTCGGATGGCCATTGAACCACGCGCCGGCGAGCCGGCCGTACCACGGCCAGTCAGACTCCGTGTCTGCGGCGGAGTGGATTCCAACATAACCGCCACCTGCCTGGATATAGCGCTCGAAGTCGTCCTGCTGTGCCGCGTCCAGTATGTCTCCGGTTGTGTTGAGGAAGACAACCGCGTTGTATCGCCCGAGATTCTTCGAGGTGAACGCACCGGCGTCCTCAGTCGCGTCGACGGAGAAGCCGTTCTCCTGTCCGAGCTTCCGGATAGTCGCGATCCCGATTTCGATGGAGCTGTGACGGAATCCAGCCGTCTTCGAGAAGACGAGGACGCGAGAGTCTGAGGTCCCAGCGGCTCGCGACATGCCAACCGTGGCGAGAAGAAGTGCGGCGAGTGCAACTCTAACGCTCATCACGTATCAGCCTCCCAGCTTTGCCTTGGAGAAAGCGATGGTCTTTGGCCGGCCGGCACCACACCTACACACGCTCGGCTACTGACGGGACACGGGAGAGGTGCCGGCTGAGATTGGCATCGATCTTCGAAAGAGCAAGCTGAGTGCATCCTCGGAAAGAGCATTCATTACGGTCCCCTGCGCGACCCGCGAGGTTACGCTTCGCGCTTCCGGACCGTGCCATTGATACCATGAGTATCGATCCATACTCGCGGTATTGCCACCCGGATGATGAAAAACGACCATCGCGTTGCTGGCCGTCGGCATCTTTATCTCGACTCCCCAGTGAGTTCCCTCGGGGCCTTCGAACAAACGCATCGCTTTCGCCATTCAAGTTTCCTGGTATGAGTGCGGCTCGACCATCGCCGTCTCGGCAGTCCTTTCCTCGAGACGGCGGCGACGTCTTGCCTTGGCGGCTTCGAACCGGCGAACCTCGTCATCAGACTCGGGAATGAGCCGGGGAACTTCGATTGGACGTCCATTTCGGTCGATCGCAACGAAGGTCAAATAGCATGAGTTTGTGTGACGCCGTCGCCCGGTCTGGAGATCCTCTGCCTCCACGCGCACTCCCACTTCCATCGAAGTTCGGCCGACGTAGTTGACGCTGCACTTCATGATGACAAGGTCGCCCAGGTGAATCGGCTCACGAAAGTCAACGCGATCGACCGACGCGGTAACACAGATCGCCCGCGCATGCCTGATCGCGCAAACCGCCGATGCCGTGTCCATCATCGCAAGGATGACTCCGCCGAAAACCAGGTTCAGATTATTCGAGTGCTGCGGGAGCATCAGCTGCGATGTCTCGTGCTGCGTTTCGCGCACCGTGCGTGATTCTATCATTGCAGGGTGGACGGTCGGTCAAGGTCAGTCCCGCGATGATTCGAAGCGAGGCGCGCGCGCTGAGACCGGCCTTCTTGACTGCGCGAAGCAAATTGTTCGTCCTCGTTGCTTTGCGTCGCGCTTTGGAACGCGTGACTCAGCGCGGTGCGCACTTTCGCATCCACTCTGGGCTCATCGAGCCAGAAAATTCTCGGCAGGCGTGAGTCGACGTACCCGACCGGCCACTCACGACCGCGAAGGTCACGGAGAGCAACGATAGTTTCAGCACGAGAAACGTCATACCTGGCGACTACATTGTAGCCGGCGTGCCTCCAGCGGACGAGATTCCCTTCCCGCAAACCACCGGCGCCGAGTACCGCGGTGTCGCGCACGAGGGCGTTGATGGGAACGATTTCGCCCGACCGGATGTCGATTGCGCCGCGCGACGAATCTGACTGCTCGAAATCCGATTTCTCGAGAGTGATCCGCCGGTTGTAGAGAACGTACGGCCCGGCCACCCCCAGGATGTCGGTTTCCCCCGTGGCGGCGACGGTCACATCGTCGCTGCCGTCTTCATCAGGGCCGAGGAGGCGTGCCTTCGGATTGCCGGTGAGGTACATCTTTTCCCACGCGGTAACCTTGTTGTCTTCGAAAAGAATTTTTTTTCGGCCGGTCAGCAGATCCCGACTGTAGATGGGCTCGCCCGTGAAAATGGCGTCTTCGTACGAGCGGGTAACTTCCGCGACGTACACTTCATAAAAGCGACTGTCGGCCGTCGTCAGGATCAGCGGCGAGGCGCGAGTGCTCACTCCGCCAGGACCGCTCCGGACCCAATAAGTGGAGCTCCCGTCCGCCACGAGGAACTCCGCGGCCGGCGGCTGCGGATTTGGCAACGAACAGCCAATGAGGGGTATAAAGAGAAGCAAACTTCGGTATCGCATTGCTGGCAAATATAGTGCATCATGCCCGGCTAAACCCTTTCAAATCCCCTCACGCACCAATGCGCTCAATCCCGTTAATTGTCCTCTTAGTAGCTGCCTCGTCCTGTTCCGCGGCCCATGACGCCGCGGCCGGAAAAACCGGCGTCGTTTCCGATTCTGTCTCCAGATCGGTGATTGGAGGCTCCCTACCCGTCACTGAGCAGGCCGATTCACAAAACGCCGGTTCGACGGCAACGGCCCAGGCGCCAGTCGCCGGATCGATACCGGCTGAAGTTCAGAAATTGCGAACTGATGCGGCGGCGCCTATTCGCGCGCTGTACGTGAACCGTTTCGCGGCTCAAAGCACGAAGAAAATGCGGCATCTCATCGGAATCGCCGATTCGACCGAGATAAACGCGTTTGTAGTCGACGTGAAGGACGAGTTCGGTCTCAACTTCGCGTCGAGCGATCCGATGCTGCAAAAGAATGCGGGTACGCAGACAAAGGTCGCCAACCTGAAGGCCCTGCTCGATACGATCAACGCCCACGGAATCCTCCCGATCGCCCGAATTGTCGTTTTCAAGGACTCGGTTACGGCGAGGATGAACCCCGAACACACAATTCGAAAAGCCGACGGCTCCCCATGGCACGACAAGAAGGGCCTCACCTGGGTTAACCCATACGCCAACGCGATCTGGGAGTACAACTTCCGCGTTGCGGAGGAAGCCGTGCGAATGGGGTTCGGAGAAGTGCAGTTCGATTACATCCGCTTCCCCGAACCATACAAGAGTCTGCCACCGCAGGTGTTTCCCGAATCCAATGGGCGGGGAAAGACGGACGCGCTTGCGGAGTTCCTGAATGCGGCTAGAGCGAGAATGGGCAAGCTTGGCGTGCGGACGACCGCGGATATTTTCGGACTCGTGACGACGGTTGGTGGCGCGCTCGAGGTGGGTCAGAAGTGGGAGCCTATGGTGTCCTCGGTCGATGTAGTTCTGCCGATGGTTTATCCATCGCACTATCCGCACGGATCCTTTGGAATCCCATCGCCCAATGCGGCGCCCTATGAGGTAATTCACACCGCTATTTCGCGAGGCCGAGTGCGGACCGAAGCGATGGGCTTGAAAGGACAGCGGGTTCGGCCGTGGCTTCAGGCTTTCACCCTTGGTGCTCCCAGGTACGGGCCTGCGGAGATCGACGCGCAAAAGAAGGCAGTGTACGACTCCGGCTACGAGAGCTGGGTTCTATGGAATCCGGGTTCGTCATACGACATTTTCGTTCCCGCTTTCGAAAAGACGCTCGCTTCGCGCGCGAAAAACCCGCCGGTTCCGCCGAAGCTCACAAAGTTCGAGTAGTTATTACTCTGCCCTACTATAATTGCCGAATGGTGACGACCGCGAAGATCGAAGGCATGTCCTGCTCCCACTGCGTTCGCGCGGTATTCACCGCGCTTGGTGGAGTTGAAGGCGTTTCGCGCGCCGACGTTTCGGTTGGTCAGGCGTTGATCGAGCATGACGGAACCGTCTCCAATGAGGCAATTCGCCAGGCCATCTCCATCGCTGGCTACGAAGTCGCGGATTTCCGCGATGACCGCCGCACTCTCCCGGTGATGTGATGAAAGAGCAGCGGCACTCTCCTCTCCACACGCCTTCGGGCGATAAGAAAGAAAGAGGGATGGCCGCACTGCTTGCACCGGATATTCTCGACCTGCTCGATGAGGACCCGGGAAGTGTCGCCGCAGAAACAGAGGAGATTCACCCGGCGGATCTCGCCGACATAGCTGAAGCCATTCCGCGGGACCGCGTCTCGGACTTGCTCAGCGCGCTGAGCTCAGACCGCGCTGCCGACGTCCTCGAGTACCTCAACGAGGACCTGCGAACCGAAGTGCTCGAAGCGATGAGCACGCGTCAGGCCGCAGAGCTTGTGTCGCAGATGACGCCCGACGATCGAGCCGACGTTCTCGAGGATCTGGAAGAAGAAACCGCGGATGAGATTCTCTCCGAGATTCCAGAGCAAGCGCGTCAAGAAACCGAACGCCTCCTTGCGTATGAGCCGGACACCGCCGGTGGTCTGATGACGACGGAGTTCGTGTCAGTTCCGGAAGACACGCGGGTAGAGGAAGCGCTGGCCGGCGTGCGGCGGATTGCTCGCGGAGGCAGGAGAGAAGCGATGCATGCTATCTATGCAACGGATCGCGATGGTGTCGTGAAAGGAGTGATGTCACTGCACGAGCTCCTGGCCGCGCCTGAAGGTGCGACCGTCCGAGACGTTGCGTGGGAAGAAGTCGTTACCGTTCCGCCGACGATGGATCGTGCGGAAGTGGCACGGCTCACGTCGAACTACGATCTCGTCGTGCTCCCAGTCGTCGATGACCGGCGCAGAATACTCGGCGTGGTCACGGTCGATGACGTCATCGATGCGCTTCAGGAAGAGCACACCGAAGACGTGCAGCGCTTCGGCGGCATGGAAGCCCTCGATGAGCCGTATACGCAGATCGGTTTCTGGCGAATGATCAGGAAGCGGGGTGGTTGGCTGTCGGCGCTGTTTCTCGGGGAAATGCTCACCGCAACCGCGATGCAGCACTTCGGACTGGAGCTTCAGAAAGCGATCGTTCTCACCTTGTTCATTCCCCTCATCATGAGCTCCGGCGGGAATTCAGGATCGCAGGCAACTTCATTGATCATTCGCGCGCTTGCCCTTGGCGAAGTGCGGTTGAGGGATTGGTGGAGGATCGCCCTGCGCGAGATTCCGGCCGGTATGGTGCTCGGCGCCATCCTTGGCCTGATCGCTTTCGCTCGAATTGTGCTCTGGCAGCGGATGGGGATTTACGACTACGGCCCGCACCACAATATTCTTGCGGTCACTGTTGGCGTAGCGTTGGTCGGGATCGTCACGTTTGGTTCGCTTGCCGGCTCGATGCTGCCTTTTCTGCTGCGACGAATCGGATTCGATCCGGCGAGCGCATCGGCGCCGTTCGTCGCCACGCTCGTGGATGTCACCGGGTTGAGCATCTACTTCTACGTTGCCCTCTTTCTA